>CAMTOV010000024.1 GCA_947074235.1 uncultured Bacteroides sp.
TCTTAATTTATGATGGTTTGTAGCTACACTTTAGCTATGCTTTTTCTTGCCTTTTCCTTTATTACCGTATCCATAGCCATAACCATAGCCATAGCCGTATCCATACCCGTATCCATAACCATATCCACGGCGTTTGAAGTTTGCACCATTCAATACAAGGGCCATGTTGTTTAGCTTCTTATCATTATAAAGTGCTTCAATGTCCGGTATTTGACGTCTATCTAGCTTGCCGGCTCTTACCACAAATACAGTAAGGTCCGCTATTCTATTAGCAATCGTAGAGTCTGCAATGATACCTACCGGCACATTATCCACAATGATGTAGTCATATCTCTTGCGAAGCTCAGCAATCAATTCATCTAAGCGTTCATCCATCAACAACTCTGCCGGATTAGGAGCGATAGCCCCTGCTGTAATCAAATCCAAGTTCTCAAAGTTATCATCATGTTGAATAATCTCGTCTATCGTAATCGTTGGATCTGCCAAGTAATTCGTCATACCCACTTTTCCTTTCTGTAGCTTACCACTCAGTGTAGCTTTACGAATATCCAAGTCAATCAAGATCACTTTCTTCTTAGCAAGCACAAAGCTCGTAGCTAAGTTGTGCGATATAAATGTCTTTCCCGCACCCTCGTTAAACGAAGTAAACGTGATTACCTGTAGTTGCTTATCCTTTTTGGCCATAAACGCCATGTTGGTACGCAATATGCGGAATGCCTCCGATACCATGTCATCATGATTTGCGTTTACTACCAAGTCATTTCTATTCTTTTTAGAAGCCAACTCCTTATCCAACGGAATTTCACCCAAGAAAGGAATGTTTACCGCTTTTTCTAAATCTTTTTTGCTATGAATGCGCGTATCAAAGAACATGATTAACAAGAAGATAAGAGCCGGAATAGCCAAACCGATGATGATACCCAAGGCAATAATACGATTACGATTGGGCGATATAGGCCACATACTACCTTCCGCACTATCTATCACACGAGCATTATTATCTGCCATCGCTTGCGATAAAGCATTCTCTTCACGCTTGTTTAGCAAGAACATATATAGCGACTCTTTAATCTTGTGCTGACGCTCAATAGAAAGCATCTGTCTCTCTTTAGTAGGGATAGATGCCACACGTGCCTGTGCTCTAGCCTCATGGCCTTGGGCATCATTTCGTCTCACATTCAAGCTCACCACCATGTTGTCTACCGCTCTGATGATTGTTTGTCTCATCGCATTCAGCGTGTTGTTTAGCTCCTCCACTATCGGGTTCTTGTCGCTACTATCATCAATCAGTTTGTCGCGTCTTAGCTTCACACTGTTGTATTGATTAATCTGTCCCTCTACATTCATATCCCTAATACCCGTATTCGATGGTATTAAGTCTGTAGCTTTGCTAGGGTCAGTTAAGTAATCTTTCATATATTGAGCCAATCGCAATTGCGTTTCCAGTTCTAGTGCACTAGCATTATATGATTGCGATTCACCCATATACATACTTGCTGCCGATCCAATATTGATAATTTGATTCTCACGTTTAAACGACTCCAAATCAGATTCTACACCACCCAATTCATTTTCAATAATAATCAATCGATCGTTTATAAAGTCTGCAGTGTTTATCGCCACCTGATTCTTATCATTTATTGCCTCCTCATTATATACCGTAATCAGCATGTTCAGCATATCCTCAGCACGAAGGGGAGAACTATCTTTCAACGATAGCGTCAAAATAGATGCTTCATCTTCCTCTTGGCGTATACCCAAGTTACTCAAATAATAACCAATAGTCGATTTAATAGGACTCTTTTGCACTCTGATAGGCTCGTCTATCCACGATTCATTGTAAAAGTTGGTTGGAGCAATTACTATTCTACCATCACGCACCTTTATTGTATCATTCAAGTTTACAGTAAGAGAAGCTCCCTCTTCCATCCCCGATATATCCGATACAACTACTGTATTGTTGTGTTGAGGAGTTACCGTGAGGCTACTGTAGGCACTAGGCAGCATATCTACAAAGCTCACTGCAATGGGTGCTCTAGTATAAAGCTCCTTGTCGCGCAGTCCATCTTTCGATAGATAATTAATGTCTGCACGCACTCGCTTTATCACTTCACCCATCAGTTTCTTCGAGCGAAATTGAAATATTTCATTAGCTACACTCACCTTGTTTATCAAGTTATCATATCTATCTAGCCCAGCCGATGAAGTTTTGTTCGACGGATCTTTTATGATAACCGTTGCCTTTTGAAAATAGATTTGAGGCGTTTTCGCATAGATATACCATGCCAGCCCTCCAAATATTAGTACCGACAGCACAAACCATTTCCATTTAGACAATAGATAGAAAAAAATATCTACCAAGTTTATTCCCTGATTATTGTTGTTTGAAGTAGAATTGCTCATTTCCTTTTTGTGATTTAATATAAAGTTTATTTTACGGCCCAGTAAAGTGATGAACCGGCAGATATAACTGCTAGCAATAAGGTGAAGATTTGTAGACTACGATCTTCTCTGTCTTTCTTCTTATATCTAGGCTCTACATATACTATGTCGTTTTGTTGCAGAAAGTAGCAAGGCGAATCAAATATATCCTTGGTGCGTAGGTCTACATAATATACCTGTCTTTCACCACCTACTTCGCGAATCACTGATACATGTTTAATGTTCGCTCTCGAAGATAGTTCACCCGTTTTTGCAATAGCTTCAAGTATGGTGATGCGGTCACCATCTACACTAAAGGTACCATTGCTACCCACAGCACCCATCACTGTATATTTAAAGTTCAAAAACTCAATAAATACCAACGGATCCTTTATATAATTGCTTTCAATAATTCTAGTTCTTATTAAATCGATAGCTTGGTTAAGCGTCATGCCTTGCACGTATAGTTTACCCAATATCGGAAAATCGATGTAGCCATCACTGTCTACTCTATAACCTTGGCTTTTTGTGGTAGCGCTCATCGATGATACCACTGGGTTGCCATTTGCATCCACCTGTATCGATTGCCCTGTCACATTAAAGGGGATAGCTAATTCCGGATTCTTACAACTCACCTTTATGCTAAGTCTATCATCATATTGAATAATGGCCTCGTGTTTTTTCTCAACTGGATACTTTTGACCTTCCTCCATTCCTTGCAAAATTAAATAACTCTTCTGTTTCGATGCACACGATGACAAAAGTACCAGCACCAAGCATATCAAAAATAGCTCTTTTTTCATATTACTTTATTTTTAAATTTACATTTTCAAAACACAATAGGGTTCCTTCATGTCTAGCAAATTTGCCAATACTCCCTTTATGCGTTTGGTTTGTGATGTTTATTCCTGTCTTTCACAGCTTGTTTTGCATGTATTTATTTTGCAAAAATACACAACATACTGTTAATTAAGCAATTTAAACACTATTATTTTATAAAAACACTCAATTATTTCCTTTAAATTGTCCCAATACTAAATTTACTGAAGTCCAAAAAGCCTCCTTAGGTGCATATCTAGCTGAGAAGTTTCGTTGCTTATAAAATGCCTTTGCCGTTTGCCATTTACGTCCCCATTTCGATCCATGTTCATCACTCCTTCCACTATTATGAAAACCAAAGTTCCCCCCTTCCATAATGATCGAGAACAATTCATCACTCCCATTCGTCGGTCTACCCATATCAGGCAGATATACAAGATCTAATCCCAAGTACACTATCAAAAAATCATGAAGCAATCCACTCCATTTCTCAATACCCACTTTGCTATATACACTCTTCAGCTCCTCTTTATCTATCCATTTGTGCAGATAATAGTATGCTCTAGCCATATCACAAAGCTGCCGCATCCCAATGCCGTGGCCAAATACATGCTTCATGATGTGCGTATTCAGCAATAGCAAATTCAATATCGGTGCAGGTGTCGTTATTAGCGTATCACTATCTTCTGATAGCCTCACATCAACAAACCCCTCCCTTTCCATAAGCTGACTCAGATATCCCTTCAAAAAAGGATTTTGTATATCAAACAGGTGGTTATGATACTCCACCTCTATCTCGTTCCAACCAAAACAATAGCTACCATCAGCCGATTTCTCCACCTTGCAGCCCATCCCTTTAGCCATTTCAATCGCCTTCTTCATATTCACTTGCAAGGGTAGATACAAATCAATATCCCCACACTCTCGCCACAGCGCATTCTCATACATTTGTGCAATGCCTTGCCCCTTTTGCAAGCAATAATCTATATTATCTTTGCGAAACAGATCAATCAGAACCGTCAATTCCCGATTCATTCTTTTGTTTCTATCCTCTATCATGCCCACTTGAGCTATCCAGCGAATCATCAACCCCTCTTGCGGAAATAACTCTTCAGGCAATTCAAGCACCCCTTTTAGCACAATCCCCGTCACCGTTTGCTTCATCGAAAGTTTAAAAACATCCATCCACTCTTTTTCATTAAGCGGAAACAAAGTCAACTCATCCGGAGCAGTTACCCACAACCCCGCACGTAGCAAAGAGAAAAAAGCCCTCGTCGTCTTGTTGTGTGTCATTATGCTTACTTCAAATAAATGTCTAAGCAGTTGCTTATCATCAGCTCCTTTGTAAAAAGCCTATTATATCTATCCAGTGCCCCTTTCGAATACCTCTTATATGTCTCTTCGTTGGCTGTTATCTCTATAATAGCATCCGCCAGTTGTTTTGCATTCTCCGTATCCACATTGATGCCCGATATACCGTCTTCATTTACCCAAGCCACTCCCGACTCAGGAATCTTTGTCGTTACTACCGGCTTGCCAAGAGACATAGCCTCAATCTGTACAATGCCAAAAGCCTCCGTCTTCTGAATCGAAGGCAAGCAAAACAGATCGCACGCCCCATAATAAGCAGCCACCTCATCATCCTCAATAAAGCCAAGCAATTTCACTCGTTCTTGCAAGCCCAGACTGTCAATCTCATTTTGCAGATCCTCCCTTAGCGGGCCTATCCCCCCAATGAGCACCACATACTCATCACCTAAATATTTAGCAGCCTTCACTAAGTATTTATATCCCTTATAATCCACCAGTCTACCCAGCGAAAATACAATCTTCTTTCCCGGATATTGACCTTTGATAGCATTCGTCTTCTCCACCTCATGTGGCATGGCATCCACCCCAATTGGCAAGGCCACAGTTTTATCTTGCACCTCTTGTAAGAAGGGCGACTCCTTTAAGTAAACCGGTGAAGTACCCACTATCAAGTCCGCTCGCTTCAATAGCCAATTTTGCAAAGGCCTATAAAGCTTCAATAGCATCTTTTGCTTCAATATATCGCTGTGCCAGTGCATTATCACCCGCCCTTTATATCCCGAAAGTATCAACGCCAGCGTAGCCATTGGGTCAGGATGATGAATATGCACTATGTTGTAACTCTTCCGTTTACTACGCAGTTGTGCTATCATGCTAGGCGAAATCATCGTAGCCGCATATTTAAAAAGCGATTTACAGCAAATCAAATCCGCATTCTTGTTGATAGCCGTGGTTATGTTCCCCCCATTGCTTGCTGCGCACATCATGTCGCATTTCACACCTTGCTCCGAAAGCCCCACCATCAAGTCATACTCCACCTTTTCCACGCCACCTCTCACCGGATAGAACTTCCCAAGCTGTACTATTCTTAAATCTTCCTTTTTCATCTCTATATTTTCAATCCCATTATTCAGCCAGTAAAAGTTTAAACAGCTCCTCCCACGATTGGGCCGTATCTCCCGTAAACTTCACTTCCGGCACTGCCTGTAAGAAATCATCTTCACCTTTAATTAGTTTTTCCATCTGGCTAGCCAGCTCTTTTGCATTGTGTGGATTAAAAAACGCAGCTTGCTTGCATCCACTTGCCGTTTCGTGTGCATACGGTAAATCTGCCAGCAGCATAGATTTGTTTGTTTGTGCAAACTCTGCAATGGGCAAACCACACGTTTCCACTTTCGAAGGGAAAACCAAACAATCAGCTAAACTATAATTCTCATATAATTTATCCCGTGTCATAAATCCTGCAAAATCGATGGATTTAATATCTCCATATTTTCCATAAATCCATTTTGCATATTTATTTTCATCGCCACGCATTGTCAATACTACTCTAAATCTATTAACTCCCACCTGTTCTTCCACTAGTTTGCAAGCCTCTCCTATTAGCTCAAAGTTTTTATGGCTATCGGGAGAAGAAGCAAATAGAAATGTATAGGGTGCATTACTACTACCTTGTTTATCAATAGCGATATTTGATACTTTGGGTGGTGCAACAATTATATCCTGTTTATTAAGATTAAACATGTTGCTAATGCCCTCTTTAAACCACTCCTGCTGTACTACAATGTGGTTGTTCTTCTTGATGTTAAACTTATAAACATATTTAAGCATCAAGGCAAACATCATAATTTTTGGAGCAAACATTACCTCTTTATAAGTAAAACGATAGAAAGGAAATGCACAATGACAATAAACAGCCCTCTTTTCAGCAACTATATTGGGTGTCACATCGTGTAGCGAAAACCAAAGATATATAGGAGATAGCTGCTTGGATATCTTCTTCATGGTAACATACTCATACCAAAGCCTATTTGTCCACCTCTTTTTGGGCCATTGCGTTTCAATATATTCAATACCCGGATACAAAGCCAAGTTTTTATCAAACACAATCGCTACAATCCGATAATTGCCCGTATTCGCCAATGTTGAAAGATACTCCAGGCAGTTTCGTAATATAGTCAGTGTACCCCCCGTATTTAGATTAACAGCAGATACAACGATTGTTTTTTTATCCTTCATTGAATCTCTCATTCTTTAGTTATCTCATTAAATAGATCAATCCATTTCGGCATCACCGCTTCCGGAATATAATTACGAACTATCTCTTTAGATCTTTCTCCCATAGATTTTCTTAGCTCTTCATTCTTCATTACGCTCATCAACTTCTCGGCAAAAGCCTCAATATCTTTTTCGGGTACCAAGTAGCCACACTTTCCATCCTCAATAATCTCGGCTGGCCCACACTTACAAGCAAATGAAACAGCCGGAACCCCATAAGATGCCGCTTCAATCAGCACCATGGGCAACCCCTCGTAGCGCGATGTCATCGCCAAGACAGACGAATTCAAATATACATCCTCTATCTGGTTGGTATGTGGCACAAGGTTAACCTTACCCAACAATCCATTCTTTAGAATTTGCTGTTGTAGCTGCTCTTTCAGTTCGCCTTGTCCTATGATGTCAAGTTGCCATTCAGGATACTTATTAGCTACTATTTTCCAAGCATCTATTAAATAATCAAACCCTTTCTGGTACGTATATCTACCAATAGCGATTACCTTTTTATTTTGCAATTCAGCCTTTTCCTCTGGGATAGCAGTAATCATATTCGCAATCACATCAATATTCGGTTTACTCCCCCAATACCCTTTATCCTCGTTAGTCAATACGATAAACTTCTCATACTTATCCACTAGATTTGCATCTTTCGAGGTAAAGTATCTATCCGCCAAGGCCCACAGCCCTTTTCTATCATACTGTAGCCTTTTAAACTTGCTAAAGTGCACTTCAATCAACTTCTTACTACCATCCTCTATCTTATAAGTAAACGGAGCATCATTGCAAAACATAGATATTACTATATCACCTTTCAGCTCACTTAGTAGTTGCGTCAATCTCTTCTTATGCTTCCATTGCTTTATGGGAAATTTAGCCAACTTATTTAGAAACGACTTCCCGTTATTCTCATCATAGTTGATGCCTAAATCATAGCATTGTATTTTTTCATTTAAGGCAAAAAAAGGCCTTTTACCACATTGGTCAGTGGTGATAATAGCTACTTCATAGCCAGCATCTACTAGATAATTAGCCTTTGTAGACAATATTCTTTCCATCCCACCCGAAGCATGCAGGGCAGGTATCATATAGATAATTTTCATTGATATACTTTATAGTTATTGTCGCTCCAAATTCTGTTCGCTCGATTCATTGATGCAAAAATAGAGCGCTATGACGGGGAACAAGTCGGTAGATACCTTAAACCAAATAATGAAATTCATCACAATGATAAGTAAAAATAATATTTTATGGTTTTGATTCTGATTCATACAGAATTGAACGCCTTTTATCATGACGAGGCTTATACTAATTAGACCTATAACTCCAAAGTAGAATATGAATCGTAAGTAACCTACATCCGTTCCCATGTAGTAACCATATCTAGTGGTTTCTCCAGTATAAGTTTCAATACTTCGTGGATTGCTAAAATATCCATCACCAATAATCCAAGTTTTTATATTTTCAGGATATACGTACATGTTTCTCAAAGTTTCATTTGAACCTACTTCCCATTTCCCCTTTTCTACTAAACTAAAGAATCCTTCAAATGCAAAGCGAATATTGCTTCTAATTTCAGGTACGCTGTTATATAAGTAGATGCCAACTGGAATAAATATAATTAATAATAATGCAAGCCATTTCCAAAATACTAAGCTCTCACCGATTATTTTTCCATTATGTGGTCTTAATTCAAATATCATATATATAAATGCAACACCTACACCAACTGATGTTGTGCGAGCTACCATATTTCCAACAATACTTATCCATAAAAATGCAAACATGTAATAAATATTAGTATACCATTTTGACTTATACCCTTTTCTAGATATAATGTAAACAACCATGACGATAGCACATGAAAAACGACCACCTGCAACATCTAATGAAGCACCTATTCCATAAATTCTTTTAACATTGTTGAGAAATATAGCATCTTGTTCTATATAATTATCTATAATCTGTTTTATAGAAGGATTCATATCAATAATTAATGCTAGCGCGCATTGAATTATGCAGACTGCAATAATATACTGGCTAATTAATATGATATCTACTTTTCCATGAATTCTTTTAATAATACTGCATACAGTATACGCACCACCTAACCAAACTAACATTGATATTATATATGTTGTGTATGCTGTATCTGGAGTATCATTGAAAGTTATTGCTATGAAAGCTATGAGAGATGTTACTAAGGCATAAAGAGATAATTGAATAAAATTTTTATCAACTAATTGATTTCTTTTTTTTATTAATGATACTCCCAATAAAATAATACCGGTAGCTGCAAGTACCATTTTTGTATTAATTCCAGGTAAAATTTTAAACTCAAAAGGAAAATAATATAGACTCGTTATACAAACTGTCAGAAAATATAATATGTATTTTAATATCATTTTATTTATAAATAATTCCGTAGATAAATTTAATAACTACTTGGTAATATAATAGGATGTACCAAAATTGGTTTTTCGCTGCCATCCATTGTAATATCCTAGTTCGAAAAGCGATGTTTTTATTAGATAAAATATACCTATTAGCTTCCGGATACCACTCTTTCCAAAGCTGATATTGTGTTTTGTCGTTTCCAATTAAGAAAGGTAGCTTGATATTCAGTTTGAAATACGCAATCTCTGGATCTAAATTATTGTGGTAATTTAGTTTTAAAAAGTCTAATGTTTCAACTACATTATATTTGATGTCTGCTAAGTATCTTTCATTAGCAGTTTGTGTATAAGCATCTGCATTGGTACGTACATAATGGTAGAAAGCTTGTGACACGTATGCCACTCTTTTTGCGCAAGCGGCAAGCCTAATCATAGTCATGTCTTCACCCATTCCATGTCCGTTAGGAAATAGAATGTTATTCTCTATATACAATGATCTCTTGACTAATTTATTCCAAACATTATACTTTAAACTTCCTGCTAACATTCCTTTCAGCGCATTTTCAGCTGTTTTATATTGAGGTTGCTTCATATATCTCTCATTTTGTTCAAAAGAAAGAAACCAATCACACCACAACCAATCTGCATCTGTCTCTTTTGCTCTATTATAGAGTATTTCCAGCATATTCAATTCAATAAAATCATCACTGTCACAATGGAAAATATATTCACCGCTAGCATACCTTAATCCAGTGTTTCTTGCCGCAGGTAAACCTTTGTTTCCAGTATGTGAGATTATTTTAATCATCTCTTTACGGTTTGGGTGATTCTTTATGACACCCTTTAATATCTCTATACTTTTATCAGGAGTGCAGTCATCTATAAAGATAAGCTCTATCTCTTGTAGTGTTTGATTTAATAGCGTGCAAGCACATCGCTCTATAAAGCGTTCTACCTTATATATAGGAACAATAACTGTTACTTTTGCCTTCATTTTTTTCCCACCGTAAAATATCGGATTACTGTCTTAATACGTTTCCAAAAAGATAACTTGTCCAGTTCATCCAATTTATCATAGAAAAAATTGAAATAAAAATTATCATCATAGAAAGGTGATTTTCGATAATATTCCCACCAAATATCAAAGTTAATACAATATTGTTGCCAAGGTTTATTGCCGTTGAAGTGTATATTCCCAATTGATAACGCTTTTTCAATAATCTGCTTGCTGAATAGAGATTCAAGCTTATTAGGTTCGCAAATGGCGTAATAATAAGAGTAAGTTGTCATATTATATTCAAGTGAAAGAAAATAAATATGATTGTTGCAAACGATATTCAGTGTGTCTTGGTCTTGAAACTTTAATTTCTGCTGTGCTACACTTTTAAACTGCATGACAATGTTGTTTTCTCTAATTGCCTTACTGTTTATAATGATTAATCCTGCTTGTATGTAATTTCCAACAGATAAGTCCTCCATAGAGTTTATGTGTTTTTGTCCTTCAGGTGTAAAATTCATCCCTATCTCTCTAGTTCCGGCAATATAAGAATTACCAAGTTCAATATTATACATTGTACTTAAGTCCATTCTAAATATAATATCCACATCTGAATAAATAATTTTATCATATTCTGGTATTAATTGTGGAATTAACAAACGATAGTAGGTAGCAGTAGTTATACCTCTTATCTCAAAAGCGTTTTCAAAGCTATTATCAACAACTCTGTATTGCAATCTGCAATTTTCATAAGTTTTAGAGATAATATCTAACTGCATTTTATCAAACTTAATATTTTCTGAGTGCAAGATAAATATATCATAAAAAGTATCATCTTTTGCATTTATCAATAAAGATGATAGACAAACACATGCAGGCAATATTAAATTATTATCAAAAGCAAAGGCTATAGGGACTGTTTTCATATATTACTTAATTGTTAATATCCAACTTTTTTATTTTAGAAAGCTATTATATTCTAATCCATTCTTTGGGTACTATATCCTCCTTTTCAATTGAATGCCACCATTTTTTTGGTGCAATAACAACTTTATTTTTATTGCAATTAAGATATGCCCCCCACCAGCTAAATGTAGAATTTGCAATAATATTATGAGCACATTTACTCATTAAAAACATGTCTTGCCAAGAATCACTCCCTTTGTTTTGATCAATGTAAGTCGCATTGATAATATTGAAATTGTCTTTAACATATTGTATATCATCAGAAAAAATATAAAAAGTGCAATCATTGTATTTTTTGGTAATTAAATCTACAGCTTCTTTATAGTATGAAAGAGGACAACAATCAGTTAATTCTTCATAATTTAAATAATCACCTCTTCTAAAATGAATTGAAATACTATTGTTTTCACTTAAAATTTTATTTTTGAGATTCAATGTATAGTCAGATATTTTACTTTCATCGAATGTGAAGACTTCTTTTACATCTTCGATAGCATTAGCAAAGTAGGACTCGCTTTGCCATGTGCCATAATAGAAGTAGTTCCCTTTATTTAGATTGAAAATGCTATCATAAAATATTAAATCTTTATCCACAGTTATTTTCTTGAAAAACATGCGAATTAAAATAAATCCTATATTTCTTTTTACAACTAATCTTCTAATTGTTTTAATGAATATTTTTTGAAATAAATTAAGAGTATCATAAGGTTTTATATTGAAAATTTTATCTAATTCATAACCATTATGATGAAAACGTTCATCATTTATCCAAAAACAACATGCTTCATTTGTTCTCTTCCTAAGTTCACATAAAAAAGCATATTGAAACATTACATTGCCTGTTCCATAATGCGCTGATACGATTCTCATAAAAATGTAAATATTATAATTTGTTTTAGGTATGTAAAATATTTTACTTGCAAATGTTATTGCATAATCAATAGTTGAAATCTATTCATCTATATTACAACCTTTGGTATATCTGTTTCTTGTAACTATCTGTTTAAAACAATCGTATGTTTTAATTTTCCCTATTGCATATACAATTTTGAAAATCTTGTTTTTATAGCATTTATCGCTATATATCTCATTGATATTTTTTGATAAGTTTAGCTGACTTAATATATTAAGTCTTTCTTTTCTTTTTAATCGACTCTTATATACTGCATTTAAAACTCGTCTAGCAGCATTTACTTTAATCCAATCTAGATTTTTTAAAGCATCTTTATTTTTAATATTCTTACAATCGATTAGTAAATCAACAGTTTCAGATATTCTTTTAAAGGAATAAAGTTCATTCTCTGCCGATTTTAACGACTTTACAAGAGAACCGGGTGTTTCTACATTATAACAATAGTCGGTATCACTAGATATGTATATACTTTTCGCTTTGAGCATATATGAAATAAAGAAGATTAAATCCTCACCACAATGGATATTACAATCAAATCTTAATTTAATCTCATTAATCAAGTCTAGGCGAAATAGTTTACTCCACGGAGCTGTATAGTAGTGTATTCCATTTTCAGTGAATATTAAATAAAATCTATCCTCTTGAACTAACTTTGAAGGATATAAATTCTTTTTAGATGTATCATTATAAAACCATTCTGCATAGGAGATTACTAAATCTACATTATCACTAGTATGACTTAATAGGTTTTCTAGATATTTTTCACGAACAAAATCATCGCTATCTATAAATGCAATCCATTTACCTTTAGCATTATCTATTCCAATATTTCTCGCTGTACTTACCCCTTCGTTTTCCTTATGAAATACCTTGATTCTTCTATCCACCTCTGCATAACTGTTACATATTTCTTTGCAATGGTCTATACTGCCGTCATTGATTAGTAGTAGCTCCCAATTTTTGTAGGTTTGTAAAATGATGCTGTTTATACACTTCTCTAAATAGGCTTCAGAATTGTAGATAGGCACTATTATTGAAATTAAATCGTTATTCATTTATGTTTCATTTTTTGATAATAACGTTTTAAATAATAATTTCTTATTCTCCAGTACTCTATAGAGAGTTTAGTAGGTAACTGCAAACATGGATCGAATATTAATGATTCACCATATTCCTCTATCCACTTTGGTATGCATTTTTGTAATTGAGATAGTTCTTTTGTTATTAATTTTTTAAGGTGATAATAGTCGTTATCTTCTGTTAGCATCTGTATCGACCTATAATATTGCAGAATACTTTTTTCTTGATAATACTTTTTAGTATAAAAGTCACTCGCTTTTATTGAATACTCATGATATGCAAAACTCATTCTAAATGAGTCTAATAAGTTTTTTGAACATTTAGTGTTAACAATACTATTATTATTGTTTCTGTATGCATAAAATACTATATTTAAGTACATACAAGATAATGGGCGTAATAATAATCTTGAATAAAACTCCATATCTTCAAGAAAGTCCCATTTATCATTAAATCTTAAGTTACCTATTGCATCCTTTTTTATTAAAGAGAGCCATAGATAAGATTCTAAGTTGACTATGTGTTGATGAAAAATTATAGATGAAATTATTTTTTTATTATAAGCTTTTCTAGCGTCATTATCTATTAAGTGAGAAATTATATTATCTAGCATATCAACTTTTATATAATCTCCTCTAACTATGTCAAGTTTATATTCAATTGCCGTATTTACTAAGATATTTAATGAATTATTTAATATCCAATAGTCGTCGGCATCAAGAAAAATTATATAATCTCCTTTTGCTTGGTCTAATCCTTTGTTTCTAGTGTCAGCTACTCCTGAATTTGATTTGTTAATAATTGAAATACGTGAATCTTTTAAAGCAAAAGAGTTACATATTTCTAAAGATTTATCGGTGCTTCCATCGTTAATTAAAAGCAATTCCCATGATGTGTATGTCTGCGATATAACACTGTTGATGCATTTAGCTAAATACTTATCGGCATTATATATTGGTATTATAATTGAGATTAAAATGTTATTTTTATTCATTCAATTTGTACTTTTATAATATTGAATCGTATGTTGTTATTGATAAACCCCATTAATGGTATATAGTTATGGTCGGTATTTATATCGGTTATATAGTGTTTCTATTAATGTTTTTGAGTTTGAGTCAAACTTTCTAGCAAACAATCTATCACTATTAATCAATTCACTGATATCTTTATTTTGCCATACATACGGACTCCCTCTTTGCCAATCAATAAGTCTGCAGCATGACTCATATTCATGTTCTAAATTATAGATATTCTTTCTAAATGGTGAATTGAATAGTAGAGTTTGTTTATAAACCTCATCGACGCATAGTGAATGTTTAAATAACTTTTGATGTTTGTGAAACGATGAAATAAGGTATTTTACAGAATTGTTTGAGAGACTTACCCACTGTGCTCCACTTTTATAATTATAATTAATAGGTTTACATCGTGTTATATTTAATATTTTTTGAAGTTTAAGCAAAGTAGAATATGTAACACTTGATAGGAATGCGATAAATTTACTCTTGTTGTTTTTCCCTCTAACAAATAAATGATAATATTTTAATCTATCATTTGCTTTTTTATCATCATTGATAAAACCAATAAACTCCTTTCCGTTATTCTTGTCAAAGAAATGGTGTATTTCAGATTGTGATTTTATGGGAAAGTCTGCTCCTGATATTAAATGAAAGTAGCTATAGTTGCAATATTCAAACGATTTTTTGAATAATAACATTTCTACTTTTGCCAAACTGAAATCACCCCATCTCGCATCAATGCGTTCTTCAAGTATAATTAATTTGGAGTAATTAAGTTTTATATCTTCTATAAGTGATATATTCTTTACTTTCTTATCTATATGTATGAATAAATCATTGTTAGGATAATCAAGAGTTAATAATAGCTTCTCTAAAAGTTCAAATTCATTGTGTACTATTATTAGGTATGCATGTCTTTTATTATTCATTAATCTGTCTTTGGTTATTGTTCTGTTAGGGTATGCATAAGTATGGAGAATCTATTAAATGATATTTTATTAATCTTCCAAGAATTTGAAAATATAGTTTGGTAAGATAATATGGCAAAACTAATGTTGAACGTAAGTAAATATTTGATTGTCTATAATCTTGGTAATTAGTTTTATTCTTAAAGAATTCATTTGCTTTCTTTATACAAGTTCGGGTTTCTTTTTTATTCGTATTATTAAAAACAGATCTGTGTATAAAAGAAATAAGATAATTTAATGCATAATTTTGGCTTTGAATATTTTGTTTTATTGCTAGTTTAAGCATTTCTATTCCAATATTATATTTGTAGATTATATTTTTAGAAGAATTCTCTTTGGTTATTGATCCATTGCGTAATAAGTAAAAATATGTTTTTTGATTTAATATACCTATAGAATCAATAACTAACATCACTCTAAAAGACCATAAATCATCTTCATGTATAATTCCTTCTTTGAAATATAAATCATTATCAATTATAAAACTTCTCTTTACTAATTTATTCCAAGCCATCATATATAATTGATTGGAATAATATAACTTTTGTATAACTTCTCTATCATAATAATAATCTAATAAAGAATCAAAATTCCACCATTTGCTTAAACGCTCAGTATCTCCTACAATTTCTATATCTCCAAAAACCATGTCTACATTTCCTTCTTTGGCAATAGAAACCTGCTTTTCTATACAATCTTCAGAAATCCAATCATCGCTATCCAAAAAAAAGATATATTCACCTTTGGCTATATTAATCCCTGTATTGCGGGCGGCTGAAAGTCCTTTATTAACTTCGTGATGTATTATTCTAATCTCAATCACTGATTTATAGTTTTCTAAAAGAGTCTTAACTATCTCAATGCTATTATCTAGTGTGCTATCATCAACCAAGATAATCTCAATATTATGATAAGTTTGGTTTAGTACTGATAATAAACATTTCTCGATGTAATCTGCGACGTTATATATGGGGATAATGATGGAAACTAGCATATAGTTTATTAATACTCAAATTTAATATTTATACAAGAACTGTATAAAAGATAATTGTAAAATTACTATTATTATAATTCTAAACTTTGAATGGATGAAAATATCTAATAAAGATATTGTGCAAACGAGGAAATGAAGTTGTCGGCAAAGCTAGCCAAGAACCTGAATACTCATGTACCGATACAGTATTATCTGTAATCATATACTCCATAGACGGGTATAGTTTTGCACTGAAATAATCTATATCATAAATTTCTACTTCCTGTTGTTTCTCGAACAATCCATTGTTGTTGAAAAAATAAGTAAGTAAATCTGTATTAGCTGTTGTTTGCAACATGCCTCTTCTTGTTATAAAATGCTTTTCTTTATAAGTTGAAAGAAAAGAACGTATCCAGTTAACGTTTGCGTGAGCTCCGATAACTGCTGTGGATAATCTTTTCGGATCTTCTAGTCCAATAAAAGAATTATGATTCAGATATGGATCAAAAGACTTTAAGACTCTAACATCTGTATCCAAATAGATTCCACCTTCAGTCATCAAAGCATGTAGTCTTGCTATATCACTTACAAATGCATACTTTTTTACTTTATAAGCTTCTTTGGTGAAAACCATGGAATTAACATCGAAGTTATCTTCATTCCATTCTTTTATTTGGTAATCTGGCAATACATGTTGCCAATTTCGGATATTATCAATAATATTGTTAGGTTTTTCTTTACGACCAAACCAACAGTAATGTATTATTTTAGGTATCATTTCTATTTATATTTTATTGTAAAAGTTATAAGTTAATATTCTCAAACAACTTATTAACAGTATTGCAGTTATCCTCAATTACATTATTTGCAGTGTGATAGTCAATATCATTAAATAATATGTCCAAAGAATCTGAGTAGATACGATTTTGTAAATTCATTTGATTAGCTAAATCATCAATTCGCTCATTCATAGAACTCATAATACCAACAATAGGCATGACCACAAAATTCTTGCGATAGATTATTGAAAAACACATACCGTGAAAAGAATTGGTTATGACATAAGATGCTTGCTTTATAAGCATTAACCATTCATCCACTCGTGCCCACTCTTTATCAAAACTATCATCTCTTCCTTGACTAGCTACATATTTAACGTCCAAATTATGAGCAGTAGCAAACTCGTATATCTCATCAACATTAATTCCTATTTCTCCTCCCAATAAATATAAAAATATATAAGGTTTAGGGTAATTATGCTCTGAAGGTGAAATATAATTATCATAGAAATCTGCTGATATTAGAAATGTAGGATCCAAGACTTTAACAGCATTAGAATATCCTGCTCGCTTGCATAAATCTAAACCAGATTTCTCACGAACTGTTATAAAATCAAACTGATTAATTCTTTCAGTTAATGACAAAACCTCGCCTTCTGTGTATTTACTATGTCCAACACTAGGGGCTATTGCAATTCGTTTGACATGTTTGCTGCCAAAATTTAGGAAATACTGTTCCGAAATCCAGGACCAAGTTTGATCACTACCTACTGCATATACATCAAAATGACAAGAAGCTATATCTTCAAAAAAGCACTCTATAGATTCGAAATTAGATTTACGAAAATCGCTAAAAAAGCGAGGATGCTTTAGTTCTAACATTTCGCTTATTAAAGTCCAGCGTGTAAATAATTTCTTTTTTTCATCTGCAATGCTATCAGAATTCGATGATTCTACGGGTTGATATTTACGTTTAAAACGAGACAATACAGATCTTACTTTTTGTTTGATTCTATCTATTAATAAAACTCTATTCCCTTTCGATACTAAAAGATAAGGTCTATGACCGCGGTTTCTTAAATATTCTTGTGTAGCCAAATATTGAAGTACTTGCCCGTAGTTATCTAAAGTGTTATTAAATGTAGTAACAAGAATCTTTGCCATATCTTTATTTCCGTTTTATCTTAACGTTGGTATTTAGTATAAATAAGCTTAACTTTTGAATATATGATATTTAAGTCACTTTTACTCAATATTAGTATAGAACCAATTGAACAGGAGATAACTGCAACTAATAATGAAGTAGAAAAGAATCCTACCCAACTATTAGGTAGAATTACTAATCGTATCAGTGATGTTAGAGCTAATGTTAAAATTAAGCCTATTAATGGTTTGCGCAAGTCTTTGTAAAAAGTAGTCCATTTTTCGTTAAGACAATAAGCTCCATAAATGGGCAGGAAAAGTAAACCTCTTAATACTCCCCAGCAAGAACGTACCCCTGCTATAATAAACATTTTAGTGGTGTTATCATCTGTGGAAAATAGTAATAAAACCACAGTTATAAATACTAAAATACTATTAGCCAACATAAAAAGAGATGAGCCTTTTATTTTGTTTGTTATGGTAAATACATTCCAAAAACCTTCAAGAGGTAAAGTTACAATTAAGGCAAACGTACCACAAATAGTAAGTTGCTGCAATAGTTTAGCGTTTTCCATAGGCATCCACAAAGAGTAGAAAACGTCACCGTATATATATAGTATCGATATAGGAATAATAGATAATATAGATAAAAGACGTACGGATTTATTTATTTCCTTTTTAATCGTTTGTATATCCCCTTTAGCAAAGTCCTCAGTCATAGCTGGAGCAAAAGAAGATGATAACATCGAAAATACTTGTAATATAATAAAAGGCAAGTTAGTTGTTATAGAAAGGATACCCATAGCAGTAGCGCTAATAAACCAGTTTGCAAATAATAAATCAAAGCCTCGCTGCATAATATCTCCCAATTTGCTTATTAAATTCCAACTTCCTGAAGCTAATAATTCTTTAATACTCGCAATGTCAATCTTTTTGGAGGAAAGTACTAATTCTGGTGTTAGTTTATTTTTAATTCTAATATTTATATAGATTAAATATATCGAACATGTAATTGCGGAACAACCTAAATACCAAAGGTGTGAGGTGAAATATGAAAACAGGATAACAAGAATCAAAACGCGAATAAGTCCTGAAATGAAACCCTGGATTGATGAGATATCGAGTCTATTTTTGATGAAGGGTGACACCATATAGACATTAAAAATTAAGTTGATAACTGAATTTATTGATAAAATCCCAAAAAGTAATTTAACATCTGTAATTAGATGATTTGGTATAGCAATAATATGATCTAGATAAACTAATAAGCCAATTGATAACAAAAGAATTAGAATACCTAAGATTAAATTTGAGTATAAAACAGATGAGAAGTATTTATTCGCTTTTGCCATATCGCCATTATGATAGGCTATAGCAATAAAACGTCCAGCCATTGAGTTCAATGCTACAGATGCGACCTGCATATATCCAATAATGTTTGTAGACAATCCAACAAAACCGTATGCGTCAATTCCCAGTGAACGAACAATAAATGGGGTTAAAAAGAGGTTTATCCCCATGGTTATTATTAATACCCCCACTTGAGATATCATATTTACAGCTAATTGCCAATTTCTATTTTGTGCCATATTGGGTTTGTTGATACAACCTATGAATGTAGTTTGGATTTAATATAATCTATTTGTCGTTCACTTAATATTATACGCACATGGCTTTTCAATGCCTTTAATGCTTGATTGACCCAAGAAGGCTTCATCTTATTAATTGTTTTTTCAATAGCTCTCAATCCGATGCAATTATATTTTTTCCAGAAGTAGTCTCTGAATTTAGGAAGTTGCACGCTGTGTTCAATTGAAGGGTTTCCTATATAACCTTGTTCGTAAGTCGTTTCTATTTGTTCTCTACTTATTTGCTCGTAAATAGTGGAACCCTTATCCGTATTTAATAAGACAAGGCTTACTCCTCTATCATCGTCAAATTCAGGAAAATATTGATTAATACCCCAGTAATCAGCAATAGTGATGTCACTATGACTTTTCCCTTTTTTTGAAGGACATGCATAACACGATGGTCTTAAGTATAAGTCTTTTAGAAAACCTTGCATAAATAAATTAATATCTAATGGCTCACTAATGCAGATATTATCTTTATAGTGTGTTGTAAAACTAAATTTTTTCCATCCAATGCATTTGTCTCTAAAAGAAATGGAAAAAATTGTAGATCGTTTTTTTATGAGAAATTTCATCAAATAATCTTTCCAAATCAGTGGGCTTGGCACTCCATGACAAACCATATCTACCAATAATAGGCTATCATACTCTTTTTTTAGAAACTTCTTTAAGCCTGCAATTTGACAAGGTGTTCCTGAAAATAATACCTCTTTATTTTGTTTTAGAAATCTTTCAACTTTTATATAACAGTCTCCAATCTTAGATTGTACATATTTGCTTCCTCTAAACTTCTCTAGTCCTTCTAGGTGTTCGGTATAGTCATGTACAACATCCCATTGTTCATCAAATCTTGCTCCAAATACTACACCGCCATGATGAATAATTTGTTCTGCTAATTCTGTAAATATTCCACCAGAGGAGCTTTTCAGCCGAATCTCTTCACGCTTACTCTTTGCCGCATAAACAACAATCGGTTTCTTCTCTTTTTCTTGGTTTATAACTGGACAAACTTTGTTACATAAACCACATTGAATACATTTTATTTGATCAATATTAGGGTAATCAAAACCTTCTTTGTCAGCTTGCATTACGATACACTCCTTGGGGCAAATTTGTATACAAGCTGCACATCCGCAACAGTCTTCTGGTTTTTGTATTATGATCATTTTTTAATTCTTTGTAAATCGTCTAGTGCTTTTTGACAAACAATAATACGCTCGTTTATAGTGCGCCCTTTGTTATAAGCCATAATTATCGATTGAGGATTCGCTTCTAGTTTTAAACCTATAATATGATAAAGTGATAGACATTAAAGGTTTAACACCCACTACATTCAAAATACCGTAATCATCCACCCCCCCAAGGTGTTTAATATTACTCTCGATGTATAGAGTGATACAAGCATGCTAAACAGCATGCGAACGTATAAAACTAGCGTGTTCTTAGCTATCCGATTATGATTTTCCGTATTCTCCGACACCTATTTCCCTCCTCGCTTCAACCTACTCCAAAACCCCTCTTTTTTAGGCTCTATATGGTGATAAGTCTGTTTATAGTATTGATCGTAGCTACATCTTTGTTGTATCAGTTCGTAGATAACACCCCAGTCGGGGATGCCACCCACATTGCGATCATCAATAAACAGATCGGCATCTAGTTTGCGGCAGCTGGTTCCGTTTTCAGGTTGTTCCTCTTCGGGGAAGTTGCTGTTTATAGAGTAAAACTCTACGCCGCGCTCTTTGCAAAAGTTGATAGCCTCGTCCAGTAGTTCGCCTTCGCGCACTGTCCAGAGTATTAAGCGGTGACGCTCTTCTATCAATTTTTTAAGCGTAGCGGTGGCAAAAGGAATTTCCCTGCCTATGTTGGGATAACGATGCTCAACGATGGTGCCATCGAAATCAATTGCTATAATCATAAATGATGAAATGTAATGAGATAAGAAGCTTTAATGGCTTCGTTCGTTTTTTAATTAATGGGTTGTATTAAATCTGGATGGATAGTAGCCATGGCTACGGCAATAATACCTTGCACTGCTATGACTACCCGTTTGTCGCGTGCTCCTTTTACCTTAATAAATACTCCCTCTTTACCTTCAAACTCTCCTCCGCAGATGCGTACTCTTGTCCCTTTGGTTAGGTTTAACTCATCGGGGTTGAAGTACAGTAGTTGGTCATTGTATGTGCCGCATACAGCAATAAACTGTTTCATTTGATCTTCAGGCACTATAACCTTCTGTCCACTACGTGTGTCGGTGATGTATTGTAAGTAGGGTATGTGTTGCTTGATAGCTTGAATCTTTTCGGGAGTAGTGTGCACAAATATCAAACTACGGATGATGGGAACCAATTCGCGTTTTTTTTGTTTACTTTTTATAAACTCCTTGTAATGCATCGGAATAAAACTCTCAATGCCGTGATTGGCTAAGTAGTTTTGAGCATCCAGCTCCCTTCTATAAGTCGCTCGCATAGCAAACCAAAGACTTTGCTCTTGCTTGCAGATGATATTTATTTGTTCTTCATCTTTCTTCATAGGGCATACTTTTGGGGCTTTGATAAGTGCGTAAAATGCAATGTATCAATTAGTTATGCGTTGTTTGCAGCGGTTAGAATGTTAATTCTTGCTTACGTATATAAGCATGAATATTAGCTATTTAGCGCAAAGATAAATGTTTTTATTGTTAACTCTACTGAAAAAGTGTAATTTTTTATAGTGCTGGATGCAAATAAATGGTTACAATTAAAAAAAGAATAGCTATTATACTGTTTTTCATTATTATCTTTTAACTTTGTCGCAGTTGACTAAATAACATTGAATTATGAAAATAGCTATCATTGGAGCAGGCAATATGGGCGGTTCAATTGCACAAGGATTGTGTATCGGACAATTAATTCCCACTGCTAATATCACAGTGTCTGATTTGGATACTGCAAAGCTTAATGCTTTAGAGATTAAATATCCCGATATTCATACTACTAGCGATAACGAAGCCGCTGCCGAAACGGCCGATATCGTGATTCTCGCTGTAAAACCCTGGCTGGTTGATACAGTATTGAAAAAGCTAGACTTGAGTAAGAAACAAATTCTTGTATCCATAGCTGCCGGTATCTCTTTTGAGCAATTGGCGCATGCGGTGATAGAACCCGAGATGCCTATGTTTCGTGTCATCCCCAATACTGCCATCAGCGAACTAGAAAGTTTGAATGCCATAGCTACTCGCAATGTCACTAAAGAGCAAGAAACGCTTATCCTCTCTATATTCAATGAAATGGGAACATCCATCGTATTGCCCGAAGATAAACTCTCGGCTGCAACTGCGTTGGCTTCATGTGGCATCGCTTATGTGTTGAAGTACATTCAAGCTGCTATGCAGGCCGGTGTAGAGATGGGCATTCGTCCCGAAGATGCTATGAATATGGTAGCACAATCGGTGAAGGGAGCAGCAGAGTTGATCTTAAAGAATGATACACATCCTAGTATTGAGATAGACAAAGTAACTACTCCCGGTGGCATCACCATACGAGGTATCAACGAATTGGAACATGCTGGATTTGCCTCTGCCATTATCAGAGCCATGAAAGCAAGTCAATAATAACACAATAGACACTAACCCCTTGATTATTTATGGATGAAATTAAACAAATTGCCGAACGCTTGCGTGGGCTGAGAGATATATTAGAACTATCTGTAGACGACTTGTCTGCCGAATGTTGTATCTCAAAAGAGGAGTATATACAGGCCGAAACCGGTGATTCGGATATCTCGGTGAGTATGTTGCAAAAGATTGCACGCAAATATGATATAGCACTCGACGCATTGATGTTTGGCGAAGAACCAAAAATGAATAGTTACTTCTTGACTCGTGCGGGCAAAGGCACTAGCATAGAGCGTACTAAAGTATACAAATATCAATCGCTTGCTGCTGGGTTTATTCATCGCGAAGCCGATCCGTTTATTGTGACGGTAGAACCCAACGATGCTCCTATGCACTACAATAGCCACGACGGACAAGAGTTCAACTATGTGCTCGAAGGCAGAATGATGATTAGCATCAATGGCAAAGAACTAATATTAAATGAAGGCGACAGTCTTTATTTCAACTCTAAACTACCACATGGCATGAAAGCGCTAGACGGAAAGAACGTTCGTTTCCTTGCTATAATTATGTAACGATATTATGATTGAGAAATATTTATCACAAACTCAGTTTACTTCGCAAGAAGATTTTATAAAGAACTTAAAGATAAACGTTCCGGAGAATTTCAACTTTGGTTATGACATTGTAGATGCTTGGGCCGAAAAAGAACCCAATAAACCTGCCTTGCTATGGACCAATGATAAAGGCGAACATCAACAATATTCGTTTGCCGATATCAAGCGCTATTCGGACATGACAGCCTCTTACTTCCAGAGTTTGGGCATTGGCCGTGGTGATATGGTGATGCTTATTTTAAAGCGTCGTGTAGAGTTTTGGTTTACTATTGTAGCACTTCACAAAATAGGTGCAACAGTTATTCCGGCCACTCACTTGCTTACTAAAAAGGATATTGTGTATCGTTGCAACGCTGCCGATATCAAAGCCATTGTGTGTGTAGGCGAAGAGGTGGTGACCAAGCATATCATTGAAGCGATGCCTGAATGTCCCACGGTGAAAGAGGTAATTAGCATTGGCCCTGATATCCCTGAAGGATTTGAAGACTTTCAAGCAGGCATCACCAATGC
>CAMTOV010000025.1 GCA_947074235.1 uncultured Bacteroides sp.
CGGCCACAAGATTAGATTTCTTAGGGTCGTTGTAGACGACAACGTTGATAGGAGGCAGGTGTAAAGATGGTAACATCAAAGCCGAGCCTTACTAATTGCCCGTTCACTTTCTTTATCACGAGGCGTTGTTTAAACAATGCAGTGATATAATATATATCAATATCAATATCAATATTTCCTTGTATGGTTTATATATACGTTTAGCTAATCACTTAGTTATTACTTTTTCATCATGTCTAACCTTCTTTAGGTGACTATAGCACAAGGGTTCCACCTCTTCCCATTCCGAACAGAGAAGTTAAGCCTTGTCACGCCGATGGTACTGCGTAACAGTGGGAGAGTAGGTAGTCGCCGTTTTTAAGAAAGCCTCTTAAGCAATAAACTGCTTAAGAGGCTTTTTGCGTTTATACACTTTTCCAATATTAAGTATCTACTCTATTTCTCTATATTCCGATATTGAATAAAAATGTAGCATCTATGAAATACAGAATCATAATACTATGCTCTAAATTTGTCTTTTGATAGTTGATTAAAAAGAATAACCTTAGAATAGAAAAGATAAATTCTTTCTATTACGTTTCCATTAAATTAACATTTTTGCTCAATGTTATATTTTATTTATTCGGGACTTTAGTTTGTTATCAAATGTATTTTTGTAAATTTGGGGCATTTCTTATAGATTAATCAATAAATATATAATATAAACTTCTAAATTATCCGTAGATATGGAAAACAAAATTCAAGAGTTGACCGATAAGATTTACAAGGAAGGGGTTGAGAAAGGAAACGAAGAAGCCCAACGTCTTATTGCTAATGCTCAGGAAGAAGCTAAAAAGATAATTGCTGATGCTCAAAAACAAGCAGATTCAATAATCGCATCCTCTCAAAAGTCTGCTACTGATTTGACGGACAATACTAAATCGGAATTAAAGTTATTTGCAGGTCAAGCGGTTAATGCATTAAAATCAGAAATTGCAACAATGTTGACTGATAAGGTAGTTACAACTTCTGTTAGTGACTTTATCAGTAATAAAGATTATTTCAATGCATTTGTTGTTGAGTTAGCAAAAAAATGGTCAGCAACAGAGCCTGTAGTTATTTCTACAAGCGACGCCGATTCTTTGAAACAATATTTTGTTTTGCATGCTAAAGAATTGTTAGATAAAGGTGTTACTATTGATAACGTTAATGGTATTAAAACATTATTCTCAATTTCTCCAGCTGACGGTTCTTACAAAATCAATTTCGGGGAAGAAGAATTCCTCAATTATTTCAAAGCATTCCTACGTCCTCAGTTGGTGGATATGCTTTTCTAACTAATTGGTAATATGAGTAAAAGTTATTACTACTTAGTAGCAAGTTTGCCTGAACTAACTTTAGAGGACAGCAAACTAAGTTACACGGTAGCCGATTTTAAGACTGAATTCTATCCCTATCTTTCATGCTCAGATCAAAGTTTGATTGATTTGTTTTATCTTAAGTTTGACAACAGCAATGTTTTAAATCTTTTGAAGGACAAAGATGCTACTATTGATGAAAGAGGCAATTATAGCTTAGATCAACTCAATGAGTTTATAGCTACGATTAAAGAAGGTGGCGAAATTAGTCCCAAAGAATTTCCTTCTTACTTATCTCAAATTATTTCAGAATATTTCAGTGAAAACTCAGATGTTAACACATTGTGGGAAGACCGTTTAGCAGCTTTATATTTTTCTTATGCATCAAAATGCAAGAATAAATTTGTAGCTTCTTGGTTTGACTATAATTTAGTTATCAATAATGTCTTGGTAGCTCTCATCTCACGCAAATATAAGTGGGATGTAGCACAAAGCATTGTGGGCGATTCTGAAATATGTGATGCTTTACGCACATCCGGTGCTCGCGATTTTGGTTTATCAGCCGAAGTCGATAATTTAGATAATATCATTAAGATAAGCGAAATCTCTGAACTCGTAGAACGCGAAAAGAAACTAGATATGATGCGTTGGAGTTGGATGGAGGATACAACTTTTTTCAACTATTTTACTGTTGAAAAGATTTTTGTATTCCTTATTCAATTAGAAATGATTGAACGCTGGATATCATTGGATAAAGAGAAAGGTAATGCCTTGTTCCGTAGCATCATTGATGCTTTGAAAGATGAAGTGCAAATACCTGCAGAATTTAGGTAATAAATAAAATAAATATATGGCAACAAAAGGAACTGTTAGTGGAGTTATTGCTAATATGGTAACACTCGCTGTTGATGGTCCGGTAGCACAAAATGAGATATGCTTTATCTCTACAGGAGGCGACCGTTTGATGGCGGAGGTAATCAAAGTAGTAGGTGCATTGGTGTATGTTCAAGTTTTTGAAAGTACACGTGGACTGAAAGTAGGTGCTGAAGCCGAATTTACCGGACACATGTTGGAAGTAACATTAGGCCCAGGTATGTTATCGAGAAACTACGATGGTCTTCAAAACGATTTGGATAAGATGACTGGTGTATTTCTTAAAAGAGGGGAGTATACATATCCTCTAGATAAAGAAAAACTATGGCATTTTGTACCATTGGTGAAAGAAGGTGATAAAGTTGGTGCATCTGCTTGGATTGGTCAAGTTGATGAAAACTTCCAACCACTTAAGATTATGACTCCTTTTACTCAAAAAGGAATTTGCACTATCAAATCAATTGTTCCTGAAGGGGAATATCGAATTGAAGATGTAGTAGCTATTATTACAGATGCCGATGGTAATGATATTCCGTTGAATATGATTCAAAAATGGCCTGTAAAGAGAGCGATGACAAATTATGCAGAAAAACCACGTCCTTTCAAACTTCTTGAAACAGGTGTACGTGTTATTGATACTGCCAATCCTATTGTAGAAGGTGGTACCGGATTTATTCCTGGTCCTTTCGGTACAGGTAAAACCGTACTTCAGCACGCAATCTCAAAACAAGCAGAGGCTGATATCGTAATTATCGCAGCTTGTGGTGAGCGTGCCAATGAGGTAGTAGAAATCTTTACTGAGTTCCCTGAACTGGATGACCCACACACTGGTCGTAAGTTGATGGAGCGTACTATCATTATTGCAAATACATCCAACATGCCCGTTGCTGCACGTGAAGCTTCTGTATATACAGCCATGTCTCTTGCAGAGTACTATCGTTCAATGGGGTTGAAAGTGTTGTTGATGGCCGACTCTACTTCTCGTTGGGCACAAGCATTGCGCGAGATGTCAAACCGTATGGAAGAGCTTCCTGGGCCAGATGCATTCCCGATGGACCTTTCTGCTATTATCTCTAACTTCTATGGTCGTGCCGGTTATGTGAAGCTTGAAAATGGCCAAACTGGTTCTATTACCTTTATCGGAACAGTATCACCAGCCGGAGGTAACTTGAAAGAGCCCGTAACAGAAAATACAAAAAAAGTTGCTCGTTGCTTCTATGCACTTGAGCAAGAACGTGCCGATAGAAAACGTTATCCAGCGGTAAACCCAATTGAGTCTTACTCTAAATATATTGAGTATCCTGAGTTTGAAACTTACATTGCCGAGCGCATCAATTCTGAATGGATTGGCAAAGTGAATGAGTTGAAAACTCGTTTGCAACGTGGTAAGGAGATTGCCGAGCAAATCAATATCTTGGGTGATGATGGTGTACCTGTAGAATATCACGTTACATTCTGGAAATCAGAATTGATTGACTTCGTGATTCTTCAACAAGACGCATTCGACGAAACTGACGCAATGACTCCTATGGAGCGTCAAGAAGCTATTTTGGATATGATTATGGGTATTTGCCATACAGAGTTTGAGTTTGATAACTTTAACGATGTAATGGAGTACTTCAAAAAAATGATCAATATTTGTAAGCAGATGAACTACTCAAAATTCAAATCAGAGCAATACGAAGGCTTTATGCAAGAGCTGAACGATTTGCTTGCTGAGAAAACAATTTTGCAGTAAATTATTAATTGAAACAATATTATAGAGATGTCAACAATAGCTTTTCAAAAGATATATACTAAAATTTCTCAGATAACCAAAGCCACTTGCTCGCTTAAAGCAACTGGCGTAGGCTATGATGAGCTTGCCACTGTGAACGGAAAGTTGGCACAGGTGGTAAAGATTGCCGGCGATGATGTGACATTGCAGGTATTCGAAGGTACTGAAGGTATCCCTACCAATGCCGAAATCGTATTCTTGGGCAAATCGCCTACTTTGAAAGTGGGTGAGCAGCTTGCAGGTCGTTTCTTCAATGCATTTGGTAATCCTATTGATGGAGGCCCAGAGGTAGAAGGACATGAAGTAGAAATCGGTGGTCCATCGGTAAACCCTGTTCGCCGTAAGCAGCCATCAGAATTGATTGCTACAGGTATTGCAGGTATCGACTTGAACAATACATTGGTGTCAGGACAAAAGATTCCTTTCTTTGCCGACCCCGACCAACCATTCAACCAAGTAATGGCAAACGTAGCACTTCGTGCCGAAACAGATAAAATTATCTTGGGTGGTATGGGTATGACCAATGATGACTACCTATACTTCAAGCATGTATTCTCTAACGCTGGTGCGCTCGATCGTATCGTGAGCTTTATGAATACCACTGAGCATCCTCCTGTAGAGCGCTTGCTTGTACCAGATATGGCTTTGACAGCTGCTGAATATTTTGCGGTAAACAATAATGAAAAAGTATTGGTGCTACTTACCGATATGACTTCTTATGCCGATGCTTTGGCTATCGTGTCAAACCGTATGGACCAAATTCCATCGAAAGACTCTATGCCAGGTTCGCTTTATTCAGACTTAGCTAAGATTTACGAAAAAGCGGTGCAATTCCCTAGCGGTGGTTCTATTACCATTATTGCGGTTACCACCCTTTCTGGTGGTGATATTACCAATGCCGTTCCCGATAATACGGGTTATATCACAGAGGGTCAGTTATTCCTTCGTCGTGATAGTGATATTGGTAAAGTAATTGTCGATCCATTCCGCTCATTGTCTCGTTTGAAACAATTGGTGATCGGTAAGAAAACTCGTAAAGACCATCCACAGGTGATGAATGCTGCAATTCGTCTATACGCCGATGCTGCCAATGCTAAAACCAAGATGGAAAACGGTTTCGACCTTACCAACTATGACGAACGTACACTTGCCTTTGCTAAAGACTACTCAAACCAACTACTTGCTATCGACGTAGACTTGAACACTACCGAGATGCTTGACGTGGCTTGGACACTATTTGGCAAGTATTTCCGTCCGGAAGAAGTAAACATTAAGAAAGAATTTGTAGACTTATATTGGCCTAAAAAAGACTAACTCATTTATAAAACGAAATGGCTATAAAATTTCAATATAATAAAACTTCACATCAGCAGCTCGAAAAGCAATTGAAAATCCGAGTGCGCACACTGCCTATCATTAAAAATAAGGAGAGTGCTTTGCGCATGGAGGTGAAACGTTGCAAGACAGATGCTTCCGATTTGGAGATTAGGTTGGAAAATCAAATCCAAACCTACGAAGCCATGTTCGCCCTTTGGAATGAGTTTGATGCTTCATTAATAAAGGTCAAAGATGTTCATCTTGGCATTAAGAAGATTGCCGGAGTGCGAGTGCCACTACTCGAAAACGTAGATTTCGAGATTGCTCCCTTCAGCCTTTTCAATGCTCCTAAATGGTATGCCGATGGTTTGAACCTACTAAAGGAACTAGCCAATACAGCTATCGAAAGAGAGTTTACACTAGCCAAGCTGAACTTGCTAGAACATGCAAGAAAGAAAACTACTCAAAAGGTGAATCTTTTTGAGAAAGTGCAGATACCAGGCTATCAAGATGCTTTGCTTAAAATTAAGCGATTTATGGAAGATGAAGAAAATCTATCTAAATCGTCGCAAAAAATCATGAAGTCGCAACAAGAAAAAAGGAAGGAGGATATAGCATGATTACTAAAATGAAAAAGCTGATATTCCTTGCCTACCATAAGGATTATCAAAACTTCCTAGATAGTCTTCGCGAGTTGGGAGTGGTGCATGTGGTTGAAAAACAACAAGGCATGCTCGACGATTCTAAACTACAAGAAGATATACGCCTTTTAAATCGACTTACTGCTGCTGCCAAACTTCTCGAAAATATGAAGTTAGGCAAAGTAGTGCCCAATAAAGAGGGTGGTACAGCTGAGCGTGGCATGCAAGTGCTCGATCAAATGGACGAGTTGCAAAACGAGAAGAGTAAGTTGACTCAACAATTGCAAAGCTATGGCAAAGACCAATTGGCTATGCAGGCTTGGGGAGATTTTACTCCTGATAATATCACGCGTTTAAAATCGGCCGGCTATGTAATTAACTTCTACTCGTGCCCTGATAGTGCCTATCAAGCAAAGTGGGAGAGCGTTTACAATGCGATGAAGATTAGTACAATCTCATCTAAGGTGTATTTTATCACCTTAACTCATCCCGATCAAACGATTGATATTGATGCAGAATTGGTAAAACTACCAGCATATTCACTTACACAACTCGGTGGTTTGTATGCAGACACCGAAAAGGCCATTGCCAACAATCAAGCCTCTCTCGAGAAGCTTGCTGCCGAAGATGTGCCATCGGTTAAAGCAGCTATCAATAAACTACAAAGTGAGATTGAATTCTCTAAAGTAGTGTTGAGCACAGAGCAAGCAGCCGGCGAGAAGTTGATGATTCTCGAAGGATGGATTCCTGCCAAAAACACAATTGCAGTAGAATCATTCTTAAACGAATCGCAAGTATACTACGAAGTATCCGACCCAACACCCGAAGATAATGTACCTATTGAATTCAACAACCGAAAATTCTTCTCTTGGTTTGAACCAATTTGTAAATTATACATGTTGCCACGATACAATGAGTTGGACTTAACACCCTACTTAGCTCCATTCTTCATGGTCTTCTTTGGCTTGTGTTTGGGCGATTCGGGCTATGGTTTGTTCCTATTTACAGGAGCCACACTCTGGAGGATATTCGACAAAAAGCTAGGCATGCAAATGAAAGGTATTCTTTCGCTTGTACAAATCCTAGCCGTGTCTACCTTCTTCTGCGGGTTGCTTACCGGAACCTTCTTCGGAGCAAATATCTACCATTTGCCTTGGCCATTTATACAAAAAATGAAAGCAGCTATCTTCTTAGACAACAACGAAATGTTCCAATTGTCTTTGATCTTGGGTGTCATTCAAATTTTGTTTGGTATGGTGCTTAAAGCTGTCAATCAAACCATTCAGTTTGGTTTCAAATACGCCCTAGCTACAATCGGATGGATTATCCTACTTGTATCGTCGGGTTTTGCAGCACTGTTGCCACACATCATGGCTATGGATAGCATTGTATATTATGTGCTTCTGGGCATTTCGGTTGTGTTCATCTTCGGATTCAACAGCCCCGGCAAGAATATATTCCTCAACATCGGGCTCGGTTTTTGGGATGCCTACAACATGGTGACAGGCCTTCTAGGCGATATCCTATCTTATGTGCGTCTATTTGCTTTAGGCCTATCAGGAGGTATCTTGGCAGGTGTATTCAATAGCCTAGCCATTGGTATGAAACCCGATAATATCATTGCAGGTCCTATTGTGATGGTGCTGATATTTGTGATTGGTCACTCTATCAATATCTTCATGAATGTGCTTGGAGCAATGGTTCACCCCATGCGTTTAACGTTTGTAGAGTTCTTCAAGAACGCCGGTTATGCAGGAGGTGGAAAGGAATATAAACCTTTCAAAAAATGATAAATAAAATAACGAATAAATAAACTAAAAAATAAAATTGAAATTATGGAAATGAATTTGTTTATTGCCTACTTAGGCATCGCAGTAATGGTAGGTTTATCGGGTATTGGTAGTGCCTATGGGGTAACAATTGCAGGTAACGCTGCCATTGGTGCTTTGAAGAAAAACGACGGAGCTTTTGGTAACTTTCTAGTATTGACAGCCCTTCCAGGTACTCAAGGTCTTTATGGTTTTGCGGGTTACTTCATGTTTCAAACTATCTTTGGTATCCTAACCCCAGACATCACTGCTATTCAGGCTTGTGCTGTGCTAGGTGCAGGTATCGCTTTGGGTATTGTAGCATTATTCTCAGCTATTCGTCAAGGTGGTGTTTGTGCTAATGGTATCGCTGCTATTGGTCAAGGTCACAATGTATTTAGTAATACTTTGATCCTTGCCGTATTCCCTGAGCTTTATGCTATCGTAGCGTTGGCTGCAACGTTCTTGATTGGTAGCGCTCTAGCTTAATCATTCTACGTGTAGAATGTAGCATTTAACACTGTTAAATCAATCATTTTACATCCTGAAATGAATCATTTAATAATCTGATTTATAATAAAATCACCGATTATTTACATATTGAAAGGCTTATTTATCTTGTGAGAGATAAATAAGCCTTTTTTGTGTGAATGCTATGAACAAAGTTTTTTTGCAAACGTTTGTTACACAACAATTAGATAATTATCACTTAATTGATTGTTTTTTAATATATTTATGTACATTTGTACTATTATTATAGAAAGGAGTTTTAAATAATATATGATAAATGACTTATTAACCCCCGATTATATATTTGAATCAAGTTGGGAAGTTTGCAATAAAGTGGGTGGAATTTATACTGTGTTATCTACCCGTGCTAAGACCTTGCAAACAGCATTGCACGACAAATTGTTTTTTATAGGACCAGATTTGTGGAAAGGTAAAGAGAATTCGCTGTTTATAGAATCAGACACTTTGTATTCCGAGTGGAAAAGTGCTGCTCTTCATAACGAAAATATTCCTGTGCGCATTGGCCGCTGGAATATTCCTGGTGAGCCAATTGTGATTTTAGTCGATTTCCTTCCTTTTTTTGCTGATAAGAATCAAATATATGCCGAAATGTGGGAGCTTTACCAAGTAGATTCGCTACATGCTTATGGCGACTATGATGAAGCTTCGATGTTTTCGTATGCTGCCGGAAAAGTAGTAGAAAGTTTCTACCGCTTCAACCTGGCTAAAGAAGATAAAGTAGTGTATCAAGCACACGAGTGGATGACAGGCCTAGGCGCATTATATGTGAAATGGGCTGTGCCACAAATTGCTACGATATTTACAACACATGCCACTTCTATCGGTAGGTCGATAGCTGGCAATAATAAACCGCTTTACGACTATCTGTTTGCCTACAATGGCGACCAAATGGCTCGTGAGCTAAATATGGAATCGAAACATTCCATTGAAAAACAAACAGCGCATCATGTAGACTGTTTCACTACGGTGAGCGAAATCACCAATCGTGAGTGCGAACAGCTGCTTGAAAAACCGGCTGATGTGGTTTTGATGAATGGATTTGAAGATGATTTTGTGCCACGTGGCGCCACATTTACGGGAAAAAGAAAGCGTGCTCGCTCTCTGTTGCTCAAGGTTGCCAACAATCTTTTGGGAACAAAACTGGGTGATGATACGTTGATTATAGGAACAAGCGGACGCTATGAGTTCAAAAATAAAGGAATCGATGTTTTTCTTGAATCATTAAGCAGACTGCGCACCGATATAAAACTTCAAAAAAATATCGTCGCATTCATTACGGTTCCGGGTTGGGTGAAAGAGCCTCGCCAAGATTTGATTGAACGCATGAAGAGTAGAAAAACATTTGATACTCCGCTTGACACACCTTTTTTAACCCACTGGCTTTACGAAATGCATAATGACCGTGTGCTCAATATGATGCAACAATTGGGCATTCGAAATCATCAAGATGATAAGGTGAAAGTAATTTTTGTGCCTTGCTATCTAGATGGTAAAGATGGAATCTTTAATAAAGATTATTATGACATATTGCTGGGCGAAGATTTGAGCGTTTATGCATCCTACTACGAACCTTGGGGGTATACTCCGCTAGAGAGTGTGGCATTCAAAGTTCCTACCATTACTACCGATTTGGCTGGTTTTGGGCTATGGGTGAAAGGCTTGAAAAATCAAAATGGGCTAATGGATGGGGTAGAGGTATTGCACCGATCGGACAATAACTACTCTGAAGTAGCCGAAAACTTAAAAGAAACAATAGAGTATTTTTGCGATAGAGATGAGGTGGAAGTAAAAGAGATAAGAAAACGTGCTGCAGAAGTAGCCGAACAAGCTCTTTGGAAACACTTTATCAAGTATTATTATGAGGCTTATGACATTGCATTGCGCAATGCTGCTAAGCGTCAGAGGATTTAAAAAAGAATTGTTAAATTAATACGCGAACATTATGAGAATTAAAGTAAGTAATGCGAATACGGCCAATTGGCAAGATATTGATGTAAAGTCTCGTATTCCTGAAGCATTGGAGAAGTTATCTGAAATTTCACGAAATATTTGGTGGTCTTGGAACTACGAAGCCACAGAACTTTTTAATGATCTCGATCCTGCTCTTTGGAGAGAAGTGGGTCACAACCCTGTGTTGTTTCTAGAACGCATGAGTTATGAGAAACTAGAAGTTCTTTCAAAAGATAAAAGTATATTGAAACGCATGAACGATGTTTATGCGAAATTTAGAGCATATATTGATGTTAAACCTGATGCAAATCGTCCTTCTATTGCTTACTTTAGCATGGAGTATGGTTTAACTCAAGTATTAAAAATTTATTCGGGTGGTCTTGGTGTACTTGCCGGCGACTATTTGAAAGAGGCTTCTGATAGCAACGTAGATATGTGTGCGGTAGGTTTCCTATATCGTTATGGATACTTTACTCAAACACTAGCTATCGACGGACAACAAATTGCTAACTACGAAGCGCAAAACTTTGGCCAATTGCCTATCGATCGTGTATACGATAAAGAAGGTAAACCAATGGTAATCAGTGTGCCTTACAACAACTACTTTGTTTATGCTAACGTGTGGTGTGTTAATGTAGGTCGCATCAAATTGTATCTGCTTGATACTGATACTGACTTGAATAGCGAATACGACCGTCCTATCACTCACCAACTTTATGGTGGCGACTGGGAAAACCGCTTGAAACAAGAAATCTTGTTGGGTATTGGTGGTATGCTTACGCTTCAAGAGCTTGGCATCAAAAAAGATGTTTACCATTGTAATGAAGGACATGCTGCATTGATCAACGTGCAACGTATCAGTGATTTCGTAGCATCTGGCCTTACATTCGATCAATCTATCGAGTTGGTGCGTGCATCTTCTCTTTATACAGTACATACTCCTGTACCAGCTGGTCACGACTACTTTGACGAAGCTTTGTTTGGCAAATACATGGGTGGATATCCTGCTAAAATGGGCATCACTTGGGATGACTTAATGGGCTTGGGACGCGAAAATCCTGAAGATAAAGCAGAACGTTTCTGTATGTCAATCTTTGCTTGCAACACTTCGCAAGAAGTAAATGGTGTGAGCTGGTTGCACGGAAAGGTATCTCAAGAGATGTTTGCACCTATCTGGAAAGGCTACTTCCCCGAAGAAATGCACGTGGGTTATGTGACCAATGGTGTTCACTTCCCTACATGGAGTGCTACTGAATGGAAGAATCTTTATGCAAAGCATTTTGATCCTAGCTTTATGAGCGATCAGTCTAATCAAAAAATCTGGGAAGCTATCTACAATGTAAGCGATGAAGAGATTTGGAAGACTCGCCAAACAATGAAAAAGAAATTGGTAGATTATATCCGCAAACAATTCCGCGAAAACTGGTTGAAAAACCAAGGAGACCCTTCACGTATTGTTTCTTTGATGGATAAAATTAACCCTAATGCATTGTTGATTGGTTTCGGTCGTCGTTTTGCTACTTACAAACGTGCACACCTGTTGTTTACCGACTTAGATCGTTTGGCTAAAATCGTAAACAACCCTGATTATCCTGTTCAATTCCTATTCACAGGTAAGGCGCATCCACACGATGGTGCAGGTCAAGGTTTGATTAAACGTATTATCGAAATTTCACGTCGTCCTGAGTTCTTGGGCAAGATTATCTTCTTGGAAAACTACGATATGCAACTAGCTCGTCGTTTGGTGACTGGTGTAGATATCTGGTTGAATACTCCAACTCGTCCTTTAGAAGCATCGGGTACATCGGGCGAAAAAGCTTTGATGAATGGTGTGTTAAACTTCTCTGTGCTTGACGGATGGTGGCTTGAAGGCTATCGCGAAGGTGCAGGTTGGGCTTTGACTGAAAAACGTACTTATCAAAATCAAGAGCACCAAGACCAATTGGATGCTGCTACAATTTATAGTATTCTTGAAACAGAAATTCTTCCTTTATTCTATGCTCGCAACAAGAAGGGCTACTCTGAAGGTTGGATTAAAACTGTGAAGAACTCGATTGCACAAATCGCTCCTCACTATACAATGAAACGCCAGTTAGACGATTACTTTACTAAGTTCTACGAAAAACTAGCGAAACGTTCTGCTATTCTTTCGGCCAACAACAATGCGAAAGCAAAAGAATTGGCTGCATGGAAAGAAGAAGTAGCTGACAAATGGGACTCTATCGAAGTTGTATCTTGCGATAAAGTAGAAGAGTTGACTCATGGCTGCATCGAAAGTGGTAAAGATTATACAATTACATTTGTGATTGATGAAAAAGGCTTGAACGATGCTGTGGGATTAGAAATGGTAACTACTTACTACACTCCAGATGGCAAACAACATGTTTATGCTGTAGAACCATTCCACGTAGTGAAGAAAGATGGTGATCAATATACATTCCAAACTAAGTTTAGCTTGCAAAATGGTGGTAGCTTTAAGTTTGCTTATCGTATGTTCCCTAAAAATGCAGATCTTCCACATCGTCAAGATTTCTGTTATGTACGTTGGTTTAACTGCTAATTAAGCATTATAAATTATATATTAAAGCCGAGTCTGTTTTGTATAGACTCGGCTTTTTTGCATATAAAAGCAGTTATTGTTTGGTTTTAATGCTAATAATATTTATTTTTATTGCGTCGATATAAAATAATATTATTTATAAACATCTGAAGTGATAATATATTACTTGAAGAAAAGACCATTAACCAATTACTAAATGAAAACAAAATTTCTTTTATCATGCTGCTACATGTTGATGTTATCATTAACAATCTATGCAAACCCTAAACCTACTGCCAAAGGCTTTAAACAATTAAATGCGGTTTACAACTCTGCAACCAATATCCTTGCTGGTGTTTCCTCACTCGAACAGTTGCCTATCGCAATTGATAAACTGAATGAACTACGCGAAAAGCATGAAAGCAATAAATCTATAAAAGAGGTTTTGTTGCTTACTCCCCAGGATTGCCCTGCTAAATTTACTACTTCCTATCAGCAATCATTAAAGCATCAAAGCGAAATGAAAGATGCCGGCAAACGTTTGGCTATGAGTGGCATCTTATCTAGTGGCCCTAATGGAGCTGCGTTTAAATTGTTTTTGGATGCTTTCAAACTAACAGATAATGCCGATAGCGAACCATTGGGATATGAAGGTGCACCTCGCGAAACAAAAGAAGAGCGAGATGCACGTATGCAATGGTGGCGCGATGGCAAATTTGGCATGTTTATTCATTACGGATTATATTCGGGGTTGGCAGGCGAGGTGCAAGGCAAGCAATATAAAGGTTGCGTAGAGTGGATACAAATGCAATCGGGGCTAGATAGCGATACTTATGCTGCCGAAGCTTTACCATTGTTCAACCCCAAATCGGGCAAAGCAGAAGAGTGGGTAAAGCTGGCCAAAGAAGCAGGATGCACCTACACCGTATTGACTACCCGACACCACGAAGGCTACAATATGTTTGACTCAAAATCTTATGACTTTAATGTAATGAAAACAAAAGGGGTTGATATTGTAGCCGAATATGCAAAAGCTTGCGAGGAAAATGATATGAAAGTAGGCTACTATGTATCCATGATAGACTGGGGACATCCTGATTACGACCCTACGGGTTCGGGAGTTTCTTATCCTAAAGGCAACTACTTGGCACACGAAGCTGGCAAACGCCAATTTGGCAATCACGAAAAGTATAAGGAATATCTATATGATGTGTTTGATGAGTTGATATCAAACTATCCTACAGATTTGATTTGGTGGGATTTCAGTCAACCCAACTTTCAAGGAGATCATGCTTGGGGAGCTACTCGATTGATGAGGAACCTGTTTGATAAAAACCCCAAAGCTATTCAGAACAATCGCTTGTATCATTCGTCCAACCATTTAAGCGAAGGCGGTATACAGGTTACACCAACCTGGAAAGGCGATTATTCTACAGCCGAGCATCATATACCTGCTACAGGTATTGATGGTGATTGGGAGGCTTGTCAAACACTGAATGGTACATGGGGATACTCGTCGTTGAATGATTCATGGCGCTCTTCTGAAGTACTGATTCGTGAATTGGTAGATGTGGTGAGCCGTGGAGGTAACTTCTTATTAAACATCGGCCCTGAAGGTGATGGTGGTATTCCTGCTGAGAGCATTCGCCTATTTAAAGAGATAGGTGCTTGGATGAAAGTAAACAATGAAGCTATATATGAAACGCGTGCCAACCCATTTGATGTAGAGTTTGCTTGGGGACGTGTAACTAGAAAGGGAGATAATGAACTGTATCTGTTGGTTTACGAAAAGCCAGAATCGGGTATTATCGAACTACCTTGCCTGTTTGATGGTAACGTGCAAGCTACATTACTCAAAGATGGTCAATCTGTAGCAATCAATCAAAACAATAGCACCACGTCATTTGATATTAGCGCTGTTGAAATGCAACCAGCTGCAACAGTCATTAAGATAAAAGGAAATCGCAAAACAAAATAACGCTTGGAAGCTTCTAAGATTAAAAAAGAAACTCCCCTTTCAAATATCAACAGATACTGAAAGGGGAGTTTAATATTTTTGTGTAATTGGCTTATTTCACCACTTCAGCTATCTTTTCAGCCAAAGCTTCGCCGCGTAGGTTGCGAGCAATGATAATACCATCACCATCTACAAGCACTGTGCATGGAATGCTATTAACGGCATATAGTTGAGCACCTTCGTTTTGCCAACCTTTCAAGTCAGACATTTGAGGCCATGTCATATCATATTTCTTGAGAGCTTCTTTCCAAGCTTCGCCATCTTTATCAAGAGATACCCCTACAATGTTGAAGTCTTTGCCTTTGTATTTTTTGTAAAGCTCCACAATTTCAGGCATATCTTTGATACATGGTCCGCACCAACTAGCCCAAAAGTCGATAAGTACCACTTTACCTTGGCCTACATAGTCAGATAGTTGCACCATTTTGCCTTCAGGATTTGCCATTTCAAAGTTGATAAACTTCTTGCCTGGTTGAGTTAGCTTTTGTTTATCTATCGCCTCTTGTATCTTAGTAATGTCTTCATCATTCTTGTATTGAGCAGGAATTGCATTCAATAAAGAATCATTCTCTTCCAAGGTGTTGTTATAGAAGCTTTGTTTGAATAGTGTTACACCTACAGGGTTGGTGATGTTTGCTTTTACACCTTGTTTTGCAACATCATCTACTTGTCCTTGTATAGCTTGAAACTGTTCAATCTTAGCTTTATTCTCTTCCATTGGCAAAGAGCGGTCAATTGTAACATAAATTTCTTGAGCCTTTTTTCTTAACTCATCTACTTGGCTACGAATTAGTTGGTAGTTAGCATTATTGGGTGTACCCGTAGCCGAACTATTATCTTGAGCTAGCGCTACGCCAATGTTTCCATTTTCTAAGAAAAAATCCATGCGGATAGCTGCTTGCCCATTTTTTTCGTGAGATATATAGCGATAAACAGTAGAATCTTGGATACCCTTGAATTCAAACTTTCCATTTTTGATGATGGCTGTATCAAGATTTACCAACTGTCTTCCAGCAACTTCTTGAAGATAGACAGTATCTCCATCAATGCCGCCATCTACAGTTCCGCTTATTACATAGCCTTTGCCTCCACTACATGCTACAACGCCCACCATGGTAGCAGCAGCAAATAAATAAGTTAACTTTTTCATGTTCATTTAAATTAGTTTTATTGAATATATATGCAAATATAAACCATTTTTCAATTAACCTGCATAAAACTCTGTTATATTAGATTAACAAATTGATTGTAAAACGAAGAATTTTATAACTTTGTGGTTTCAAAATATAGTGATTATGCAAGATTTTAAATCCATTATTGAGGTAAGCCAAGTCTCAAAGTTTTTTGGTGAGAAAGTTGCCTTAGATAATGTGACCTTGAATGTAAAGAAAGGAGAGTTCGTTACAATACTAGGTCCATCGGGTTGTGGAAAGACAACCTTGTTGCGTTTGATAGCTGGTTTCCAAACCGCATCCGAAGGAGAAATTAAAATCTCCGGTAATGAGATTACTCAAACCCCTCCGCATAAACGCCCAGTCAATACGGTGTTTCAGAAATATGCACTATTTCCACACCTTAATGTATATGACAATATTGCTTTCGGCTTAAAACTAAAGAAGCTGCCTAAGCTACAGATAGAGAAGAAAGTAAAAGGAGCCCTCAAAATGGTAGGGATGACCGATTATGAATATCGCGATGTCGACTCACTATCGGGCGGACAGCAGCAGCGTGTTGCTATAGCTCGCGCCATTGTCAATGAACCTGAGGTGCTTTTGCTCGATGAACCACTTGCTGCACTCGATTTAAAGATGCGTAAAGATATGCAAATGGAGCTAAAAGCAATGCACAAAACGCTAGGCATCACCTTTGTTTATGTAACGCACGACCAAGAAGAGGCGTTGACACTAAGCGATACCATTGTAGTGATGAGCGAAGGACGCATTCAGCAAATAGGTACACCTACCGATATCTACAACGAACCCATCAACTCTTTTGTGGCCGATTTTATTGGTGAGAGTAATATCCTCAACGGCACCATGATAAAAGACAAACTGGTGAAGTTTTGCAACACTGAGTTCGATTGTGTAGACGAAGGCTTTGGCGAAAACGTGCCGGTTGATGTAGTGGTACGTCCCGAAGATCTATATATATTTCCCGTTTCAGACAAAGCGCAGCTCACAGGGGTTGTTCAATCGTCTATCTTCAAAGGGGTGCATTATGAAATGACAGTGTTGTGCAACGGATGTGAGTTCTTAGTGCAAGATTATCATAGCTTCGAAGTAGGTTCAGAAGTAGGTTTGCTTGTAAAACCTATGGATATACACATCATGAAGAAAGAACGTGTATGCAATACTTTCGAAGGCAAGCTGATAGACGCTACACATGTAGAGTTCTTGGGCGTTACCTTTGAATGCAATGAGGTAGCAAACATAGCTCCCGGCAGCAAAGTAGAGGTGCAAGTAGATTTCAATAAAGTGATTTTGCAAGATAATGAAGAAGATGGAACACTCACCGGCGAGGTGAAGTTCATTCTCTATAAAGGCGATCACTACCACCTCACCGTATGGTCTGATTGGGATGAAAATGTATTTGTAGACACCAACGATGTATGGGACGATGGCGACCGTGTAGGTATCACCGTTCCTCCTGATGGAATAAGAGTTATCGAAGTTAAGAACTAATTATTTAGATAGAAGAGTGAAAAAGTTATCGGCATTTTTTTCATCGCGCAAAAGCTGGACATTACCTTACATCGTTTTTGCTGCCATATTTGTTATCATTCCACTCATATTGATTGTGGTATATGCCTTTACTGACGAAAATGGGCACGTCACTATAGAGAACTTCACCAAGTTCTTTACCCATCACGAGGCTATGAACACCTTTGTTTACTCCATCGGTATAGCCATGATTACTACTTTTTGTTGTTTTGTGCTGGGATATCCCGCCGCATGGGTGTTGAGCAATGCCCATTTCAATAAATCCAAAACCCTGGTTGTGCTCTTTATATTGCCTATGTGGGTCAATATCTTAGTTCGCACATTGGCTACAGTGGCCCTGTTCGACTTCTTTGATATGCCACTAGGCGAAGGCGCTTTGGTATTTGGTATGGTCTACAACTTCCTTCCCTTTATGATATATCCCATCTACAACACTTTGCAGAAGATGGATCATAGTTACATAGAGGCAGCACAAGACTTAGGCGCCAACCCCTTTCAAGTATTCACAAAAGCAGTGCTTCCGCTCTCTATGCCCGGTGTGTGGAGTGGGGTGATGATGGTGTTTATGCCTACCATCTCTACCTTTGCCATTGCCGAGTTGCTCACTATGAACAATATCAAGCTGTTTGGTACTACCATCCAAGAGAATATCAACAACAGTATGTGGAACTATGGGGCGGCTCTGTCGCTTATCATGCTACTGCTGATAGCTGCTACCTCGCTATTTAGTACCGACAATAAAGATAACTCTAACGAAGGAGGTGGATTATGGTAAGAAAAATCGCAGCCAAAGCATATCTCTGGACATTACTATTGTTGCTATATGCACCCATTATCATTATCATGATATTCTCGTTCACCGAGTCTAAAGTACTGGGCAACTGGACGGGCTTCTCTACCAAGCTATATACCAATCTGCTCAATACCGGTGCGCACCACTCATTGATGAATGCGCTGATTAATACCGTTACCATCGCATTGATAGCAGCTACCGTGTCAACCATATTGGGTAGCATCACCGCCATTGGTATTTTCAATCTCAAGAGTCGCGCTCGCAAAACCATCACTTTGGTCAATAGCATTCCCATTTTAAATGGCGATATCATCATCGGTATCTCTTTGTTCTTGCTATTCGTATCGTTAGGTTTCTCGCAAGGATACCTTACAGTAGTGTTGGCGCATATCACCTTCTGTACACCATACGTAGTACTAAGCGTATTGCCTCGCCTCAAACAGATGAATCAAAATATATACGAAGCTGCACTCGATTTGGGAGCTACTCCCTTTCAAGCCTTGCGCAAAGTTATTATCCCAGAGATTCGTCCGGGAATGATTAGTGGGTTTATCTTGGCATTGACACTCTCTATCGACGACTTTGCAGTAACCGTGTTTACCATTGGTAACGAAGGGTTGGAAACTCTATCTACATACATCTATGCCGATGCACGCAAGGGTGGGTTAACTCCAGAGCTTCGCCCGCTGTCTACCATCATTTTTATTGTAGTGTTGGCGCTACTTATATTCATTAATTATAGAGCCGGAAAGGAAAAGAAGAAATGAAAAAAGCATTATTCTTTATCTGCATGATACTAGCGCTATGTAGTTGCTACAACTCTGGCGAACCGCGCGAGAATGTATTGAAGATATACAACTGGGCCGACTATATAGGCGAAGATGTGCTCGAAGATTTTCAAGAGTACTACAAAGAGCAAACAGGCGATGATATCCGTATTGTTTATCAAACATTCGATATCAATGAGATAATGCTCACCAAGATAGAGAAAGGACACGAAGACTTTGATGTGGTGTGCCCTTCAGAATACATCATTGAGCGTATGTTGAAGAAACATTTGCTACTGCCCATTGATACGGTATTTGCACATTCGCCCAACTATATGAATAATGTATCTCCATTTATTCGTGAGCAGATTGCTAAACTCAGTCAGCCGGGCGAACCTGCCAATCGCTATGCAGTGTGCTACATGTGGGGCACAACGGGCTTACTCTACAACACCGCCTTCCTTTCAGAAGAAGATGTAGATAGCTGGGGATGCCTTTGGGATAGCCAATACGCAGGCAAGATATTGATGAAAGATTCCTATCGCGATGCTTACGGCACAGCCATTCTCTATGCCCATGCGCAAGAGTTGGAAGATGGTACAAAAACAGTAGAAGAGCTAATGAACGACTATTCGCCCGAAGCCATGCAGAAGGTAGAAGAGTATCTGAAAGCCATGAAACCCAACATTGCCGGTTGGGAAGCCGACTTTGGCAAGGAGATGATGACCAAAAACAAGGCTTGGATGAACATGACTTGGAGTGGCGATGCTATGTGGGCCATCGAAGAAGCCGAAGAGGTAGGAGTAGAACTCGACTATATCGTACCCAAAGAGGGTAGCAACATCTGGTATGACGGGTGGGTGATTCCTAAATATGCTCGCAACCCTCGTGCTGCCAGTTACTTTATCAACTTCATGTGTCGCCCCGATATTGCCATCCGCAATATGGAGGAGACAGGCTATGTAAGTGCCGTGGCAACTCCCGAGATATTGGAAGAGAAGATAGACACCACACTAGAGTATTACTCTGACTTGACCTACTTCTTTGGCCCCGAGGCCGACAGTGTGCAAGTGAACAATATTCAATATCCCGACATAGCTGTAGTGGAGCGTTGTGCTATGATTCGCGACTTTGGCGATAAAACAAAAGATGTGCTCGACATCTGGTCGCGTGTCAAAGGCGATAACCTGGGGCTTGGCATTACCATTATTATATTGGTAGCCGTAGGTTTAATGAGTGCATGGATGATACGCAAGCGAGTACAGAAATACAAACGAACTCAAAAGCAACGTCGCAGACGAAGAAGACATTATTCTAAAAGATAACAACCGACCAATTGTGCTAGTTTCATTATGGCGAAACTTTTGTTTCGCTGTGATGAAACTTTTGTTTTATAGCGATAAAACTTTAGTTTCACCCCAATGAAACTAATCGTAATTAAAGTCATCAATAGCCATTTTTCACAATACAATTCTCTATTATCAGCTATTTTATCTTGTTAAAATGTTATGTTAATAAATAAATGATTATCTTTCGGAATAAATAGTTAGTTAGAAATATATATGGAAACGAACGTTCTTATATCTGCTTGTATACTGATTGGCATAGGGGTGCTTATGAAGCGCTTTCCGATGTTGATTGCCGGTTACAACACACTTACAGAAGAAGAGAAAAAGAAGGTAGACACCAAAGGATTATCAAACTTTATGTGCTATAGCTTTGTGGGCATGGGCATTGCTCCTATAGCTATGTATTACATTTGTTTGGGGATTGGCCATGCCGACTGGGCAGGGATGAGCTCCTTACTACCTATAGTCTATTTGCCTTATCTTATATATAAAGCCAACACCTACGATCATAATCCTCCGAAGAAAAGTCGCAGATATATAGTGTCGCTTGCTTTGCTTATTATCACCATAGTTGCTGTATTGATGCTTTATGGCATGAGTGCCACTAAGGTGCGAATAGAAGACGGCAAACTCAGTTTCACCGGTATGTTTGGAGTAGACAAGCCACTAAACACTTTCTCAACCGTTAGATTGTCGGATTCCTTGCCCAACGTTACGCTCCGCTTAAGTGGAATCTCGGTGGGGGGCATCAATAAAGGCCTCTTCAAGCTCGAAAGCGGTACGAGTTGCAACATGTATCTAAGCTCTTCAAAGCCACCCTATATTGTATTTGTAGAGAATAGTGGAAGAGAGATATTTTACAATTCAAAAGATAGTACACACACGCTTGAGGTGTACAATAATCTGAGTCCGCTATTCAATAAATAATAAAAAGAGCTTGCAAGATTTACTTCTGCAAGCTCTTTCAATAATGTGTTAAAGCATCTGGCTTACCAACAAATTAGTTTATCAATGTGTTGGATATACGATATTCGTTTGGAGTCATTCCGGTGCGTTTCTTAAACAATCGGCTAAAGTATTGAGGATACTCAAAACCCAGTTCGTAGGCTATCTGGCTCACCGATTTATCTTTCTCAAACATCTTCTCTTTGGCTGCTTCTATCAATCTCAACTGCACATGCTCTTGTGCGCTCTTTCCTGTTTCCTTCTTCAATAAATCGCCCAAATAATTTGCCGAAAGGTGAAGCTTGTCTGCGCAATATTTCACAGTAGGCAAGCCTTCCATTTGTGGTAAATCCGATTTGAAATAATCGTTGAGCAGTGTTTCAAAGCGGCTCAATATGTCACTATTCACATGGCTGCGGGTGATAAACTGACGATCGTAAAAACGAGTGCAGTAGTTCAGAAACAACTCTAAATTAGAAACTATCAATCGCTGGCTGTGCTTATCTATGCCATGATTCAACTCGGTGATGATGTTTTGAAAGCACTCCATGATAATTCCTCTTTCTTGTTCGGATAGATGAAGCGCTTCAAATACCTCGTAAGAGAAGAAAGTATAATCTTTCATAGCACGTGCCAGATTGGTGCCTCGTATCAAGTCGGGGTGAAACATCAATGCCCATCCTTTAGGATTGTGGGGTAGTCTGTTTTCAATCTTTATCACTTGATGTGGAGCAAGAAACACCAACGTGCCTTCTTGATAATCGTAATAGTTACGACCATATTTTATATCACCACACAGGGCATCTTTCAAGAATATAGTGTAATAGCCAAAGCTATGTCCTTCGGGGTAATCACCACAATGCGTACTTTTAGAAAAATCTACTACGGTTATCAATGGATGTAGAGTTTCAACTCCCATCACCTTGTTGTATTCGTCTATTGTGTTGAACTTGTGTATTCCTTCCATGGTAAACCTGTTTTAATTATATCACAAATGTACATCAATTTTGCAACTAACAAATACATCGCATTGATTTTCAGTAATTAGTATACAACTTACCGTAATCTGTATCACTAGCAACTGTTAGTGTTGCCTTTTCTGTAATTTGTATACACACATCCGTAAATTGTATACTGCAAAGAGAACTTATACCCTTTATATTTGCAAAACTGATAATTATGAACTACGATTAAATTTATGAAGAATTACTTAGGATTACTACTGTTTGCGCTTATAGCCTCGTGGGGCTGTGCCAATGCTAATGCGCAACAAAATAAGGGGAAGGTATTGGTAACTTACTTTTCTGTGCCCGAAACGGATGGACTGGATGCCTCTACTGGCGCTAGTAGACTGGTGGTGGATGATAAAATGTATGGCACAACCGAGTATGTGGCCAAGCAAATAGCCGAAATGACTGGTGCGGATTTGTTTGAAATAAAGACTACCAATAGCTATCCTACGGGCAATCATAAAACCCTGATAGACTATGCCAAAAAAGAGGAAGAATCTAAATCATACCCTAAAATAGCATCCAAAATAGATAATTTTAATGATTATAATGTTATTTTTGTGGGATACCCCAATTGGTGGTATGATATGCCTAGGGTGATTTACTCATTGCTTAAAGATTACGATTTTAGCGGCAAAACTATTGTTCCCTTTTGCACGCATGGCGGTAGTGGCTTTTCGCAATCGGTAAAGACCATACAATCGTTAGAAAAGGATGCGAAAGTAATCAGCATTCCTGCTATATCAAGACAACAAGCTGCTAACTCGCAATCGGGCTTAAAGAAGTGGTTGACAGAAAACGGATTCGCAAAATAATAATACCATAATATATGCAAATACTTAAAAGACTACGCACTGCATTGGCCCTTGTATTTGGGGTAATGATAACGCTTTTATTTCTCGACTTCACCGGTACACTGCACGCTTGGTTTGGATGGATGGCAAAGATTCAATTCATTCCTGCCTTGTTTGCCCTCAATGCAGGGGTTATCATCGCATTGTTGTTGCTGACCATTCTGTTTGGTAGACTCTATTGCTCTATCATCTGCCCACTTGGAGTTTTTCAAGATGTGGTTTCCAATGTATCATCACGTTTTAAAAAGAATCGCTTTCGCTATTCGCGTGCTATCAGTTGGCTGCGCTATGGCGTGTTGGCGCTGTTTGTTATAGCTTTTGTAGCAGGCATCGGCTCATTTGTAGCATTGCTCGAACCCTATAGCGCTTATGGTCGCATTGTGTCTAATTTGTTTGCGCCCATCTACCAGTGGGGCAACAATATCTTGGCCTTTGCAGCCGAGCGAGTAGACAGTTATGCTTTTTATGAAACCGAAGTTTGGGTGAGAAGCATGGGCACATTTGCTGTAGCAGTTATTACGCTTATCGTTATCGTGATATTGGCTTGGAAGGGTGGCCGTACTTATTGCAACACCATCTGCCCCGTAGGCACTGTTCTAGGATTCGTTTCTCGTTTCGCTATATTCAAAGTTCGCTTTCAAGATGATAAATGCAACCAATGTGGCTTGTGCGAACGCAATTGCAAGGCCTCTTGTATTGATGCTAAGGCTCGCATTATTGATCATTCGCGCTGTGTGTCTTGCTTCGACTGTATTGACAAATGCAAGCGAGGAGCTATGACTTATAGTCCAAAATCTAAGAAGAGCACGGTAGTAATAAGCAACCAAAAGGTGGGCGATGAGCAAGTAGAAGCATCACGCCGCAGCATGCTTACCGTAGCCGGTGCTATGGTTGCAACCTCTGTGCTCAAAGCGCAAGAAACCAAAGTGGATGGCGGATTGGCATTCATCGAAGATAAGAAAATTCCTAAGCGTCAAACTCCTATTGCGCCTCCGGGAGCATTGAGCTTGCGCAACTTTACTACTCGCTGCACCGCTTGTCAGCTATGTGTATCGGTTTGCCCCAATCAAGTGCTTCGTCCTTCGTCAGGGCTCACCACCTTTATGCAACCCGAAGTATCTT
>CAMTOV010000026.1 GCA_947074235.1 uncultured Bacteroides sp.
CCCCATTCATAGCCGTTTTTAATATGGGAGATTTAAGTATTTAATTATAGCTAATTAGTACTGATGCGTTATTTTTCAAACGCATAATTAAATAAATCAAGTTCTTTGACATTTTGATTTTTACTGAGCAATTCGGGACATAATAGTTCTCTCAAATCAGTTTTGGCTAAAGCTGAGACGCTGACAAGCGTGTGACACTCGGTAATAGAATATGGGCTTTTGTAAATTGCTTTAATTTTAGCAACAATCAAATATGCACATATTCCTGTCCATAGATGTAGCTTAACAGCATTCTCGGAGTTTCCCCATAAAGTTTTGATGGTAAGATTCTGTTTGATCCATTTGAAGAATTTATGAGAAGCTTCTCATAAGCTATTTTATGACAAGTATATCGTTATGAGAAGTCCTGATGATTGGTATACTGATTTTAACATAGCTGCAGATTTACTTCTCACTTCGACTTCTCATAATAATACAAATTACTTGAGACCCTTGAGCCAATCTCGCAGGTCTTTGTTACGCTCCCATACTCGATCTATGTCTCCATCAGGAGTAAGATCTTTGTATGCCCGTTCAAGAGTTTCACGCTTTGCTTTGGAGTCTGCTCGGGCATAGATGTCAGTCGTTTGTATAGACACATGTCCAAGTATATCACGGATGTAAACCAGATTCACGCCGGCTTGTAAAAGATGCATTGCTCGGCTATGTCTCAACGAGTGGCAACTAAACCTATCAGGTATTAACTCTGGAGATATTTTCCTAGCCATAGAGGCATACGTCGAGAGTATATACGATATTCCTTCTCTTGTCATCTTCTGATGCTTGCTATTGGAGAATAGAGGCTCCGAAGCTTTACAGCTATCATTCAGATGGTTCTCTTCCATATAACTTCTGAGGATTTCAGTTTGCTCTTTTACAAGTGGTACGATTCTAGCCTTTCTGCCTTTTCCGAACAAGCGTATAGTATATGGTTCACTACTTATCCTTACACTATCGACGGTAAGATTGGCAACTTCTTGAACTCGGGCTCCAGTATCATACATCAGTGACAGTATTGCTAGATGTCTTCTTCCTTTCCATGTCGACCTATCGGGTTGTTCAAGCAAAAGCTTAATGCCCTCAGTAGAGAGATACTTAAAAGCTTTCACTTCTGTCCGCATCGCTTTTATTGTAAGTATCTTCTGCCACTGTTCCATTTTGTCGATAACTTCATACTGCAAGTATTTGCAAAAGGAGTGTATAGCAGCAAGGCGATAGTTGCGTGTAGCGGCTGAACAATGTTTCTCGTCAACAAGCCAACGAAGAAAAGCGATGACATTCTCTCTATCAAGGTGTTTCAGCGACAGAGATTCTAACGATATGTTCTTCTCATTCTTCATAAAATCTATAATCTGAACAAAAGAATCTCTATATGATGCTATTGTGTTATGGCTGACGTTACGCTCGTGGGGAAGATATTCTGACAGAAAACGACTCAGATATTTTGCGAAGTCAGTCGTCGTAGTCATAGGCCTTACATACTTTAGGATAGATAAAAGCATTGATCGGTGAGCACTTCTCCTCCAGATCAGGATACATCGAACAAGTAAGACGTACATACTGTTCTGTCGCATGCAAAGAGTGATGACCAAGACTAGTTGACAATATGGGCATACCTGTGTATAAATCCATTCCCGCACGTCCCATCTGAACTAGTGCATGGACAGCATTCGTATGGCGAAGATCGTGAACGCGCGGCCCATGATGATTCCCGAAGTGAGGTATGCAGCATCTATCGAGCAGACGTCTAAAGTGAGTGTAAACAGCACCTGCTTTAAGACTAGTTCCGTCTGATTTTACAAAAAGTAATCCTCCAGGCTGAGAGATTCCGCTTAATGGCATCTTATCACGGTATGATATATATTGGGACAAGACTTCTTTCAGAGATTCTCCTATTGGCACGATTCTCTCACTTCCGTTTTTTGTCTTACGAAGATAGATGTACTGCTCATTAAGATGGACATCACTGTTTCTGATGCTCAAAACCTCGGACACTCGCATGCCAGTTGCATACAGCGTTCTCAGGATTGCCGGCATTGATATTAATGCCGTCCCCATACGGATATCATACAAACGATATTCATCAGCAGCTTTTAAGATGGCTTTCATCTGCTCTTCCGTGAAGATATAAGGAGTAAAGTCGTTCTTAGGTCGCTGCGGCATCTTTGGTATATAACTGATGCAACCTTGTCGACACATCAATGTGGTCAACTGATGCCATACGGAGAACTTTGCATATATGGTCCGTTCACAATCATTCTTGCGAGTTACACGCCATCTCTTAAAAAGGGACTCTGTAATGATTGGCTCGCTCAGACCTTCTGCATTAGCGAAGTCATCTATTTCCTTGAGTATCCACTTAGAACGCAAAGAGCTGCACCCTGCTGATTCTTTCATCGAAATAAAATTTTTCATATATGGTGCAAGGACACTGCTGTAATTGAACTGTTCAGCCATAGAAAGCACCTCCTCTCTGCATATAAAAGTCATCGGAAACTAGAGATACCGGAAGTGCACACTTCAGCAATGACTTAATGTCTATCTTCAGATATGTCAGTGTAGTTTCCGTGTTACGGTGTCCAAGTGACTCGGATATAACAGGCATCATAGTTCCTTGCTCTAACATGGCACTGGCAAGAGAGTGGCGAAGTGAATGTGGTCCATGGTGCTTTCCTACAATGTCTATGCCTGATGTGCATATTATAACATTGATTGCATTGCAGACCATTTCTTTTGTTGCCGCTACATATGGAGCTCGACTATATATGAACATGTTTGGAAGTGAGGACTCATGACGACCATGACGAAGATAATCTACGATAGCATTACCAACATCTGCTAACAACGGCAACTCTAACTGTTTTTGAGTTTTCTGCATCTTCAGTGATATAGTATTTTTATCCCAGTCTATATTGTCGAACCGAAGCCCTGCGATGTCGGAAGCTCTTAAGCCAAGGCGGGATGCCAACAGTATCATCGCATAGTTACGTTTCCCTATACCACTACTTCGCTCGATGGACTGTTCTATCTTCATTACTTCAGTAGGAGTAAAGTATGATGGTACACGTTCAGTCTTGCGGACTTTGAGGTTTGCTAAAAGGACGTCGAATCGGCTATCTACGATGTGCTGTTCCTTCCAGAAGCGGAATAGAACTCTAAGCGCTGAAAGGATGTTGACCTTATTAGTTGGATGATGAGAGATGTAAGTTACTATATGGTTCTCGGTAATATCATAAACATGGTGAATTCCGGACATATTCAGATATGCAAGGAACTCGCTGAGATAAAGGCGATAGTCCTTGATTGTAGTCTTACTTCGTCGAAGGTTAGTGATATTAGTAATCAACTTTTCCATTTCTTTGCCTATCTCACCATCGAGGGCATGATGAACAAGGACGATGCAACGCTTACGAATGTGACCAAGTTCAAGCATATCATTCAAAACTTGTACGCTACGGATTTTTTCTCGCTCCTGTGGACGAACAACGCCATTATGATGGCAAGACGTGATGAACTCGGCACCGATATCAGAGGTATACTCCTTGGTATCTTTTGCTGCCATGTAGCGTACAATCCCTGTGCGCCACAATGCCCTGTACTTGGATTCTGTTCTCCGTATAGTTGTGTTCGCTGAAGTAAGAAACACAATGATCCATGAGGGCTTTGATTTTTAACTTCTTCATAATGGAAATATTATTAGTTAGGGCTTTTGCCTTACCTAATAATATTTCCATTATGAGAAGAAATCTTCTTAGTCAATCAATTAGCTATCCTATATGGGCTGCTACTTCTCATAACGATATACTTGTCATAAAAGAATACTTCAATTTGCCACCTCTTTTTGTAGATGTACGTTATCTCAAGAGAGCTTATATCTTGATTATTAGTGATAAATTTAAATTCTTCATCTTTATCAAAGTCGTAAAAGACAATCATCCTGATCTTTTTAGGATATAGCTTTCTAGATTTAACTCCGATGAGTTGAATATTATAATCACCTCTTAAACCAGTGTTCTCATCTATGTTGCCACTTTTTTCAATGATTTCATATTGCATGTTATCTTTGGCTCTGGTAACAAAGAAAGCACCACATTCTTCTATACGTGCTAATGCTGCAAAATCTAAATAAGCTTTGTCCATGGCATAAATACTCATAGGCACGGGGGATAACTCATCTAAAACATTGCTATCATGATATTTTCCATGAGTAATTAGTATAAAAGACGGAATATTACCCCTTAGATCGATACTTGTATGCATTTTTATTGCTCCCTTTGAGTATTTACCTAATGCCCAAGATAGAAGTTTAATGCTACATGAAATTGTGGTTGAATCCAATGCGAATATCTCATAATCAGCCAAGTCCTGTAGCTTTGGGATATACTCCTTAGCGTACAAAGGTCTAACACCTTTGATTAAAACATGCCCTAAACCTTCGAAAATGCGGTAATCACGACTTTCGTTAGCGCGAGATAATGATGAAGCATCAACTGTTTGGCGAATACCAAGATGGTAAAGACTTCCTTGGTGAGCTTTAAGGCACAAGCATATATCACGAGATAAGCTGCACACAGTCAGCTGACCAAATAAAAGATGAAGCAAATGGTTGTATGCATTAAACTTTCTTGTGTGATAGCTACCCTTGTACTGTTTCACTAGCTTTTCAAACTCATATTTGGGAATGAACTCCATTACCTGAGAGAAAATGTATTTGCCTGAATTCATTTTTTGCAACCTTTAGTCTGCAAAGGTATCTGCTCAATTCAAATCGAAAAATCAAAGAACGCTTATAACTTATTATAAATTAAACTTTTAAACTACTAGTTGCGCGAATTAACGCATCACTAGTAATAGCTAATCATAATTTGTTTGTACGCTGTGTTTTATAAGTGAAATTGTAACAGCTTTATTGTATGTGATTTTAAATCTTCTAAAAAACTTGAAATGTTAAATAAAGCTTTGCTGCATAAATTAAATAATAGATTATAAACGGTATGTATTGTTTAATCTGTATATTTGTACAATAGTTCTTTTTAAGATTATTTTTTTTAGTAAGTACTTAAAAAAAATGAGACAAATATTCAAATTTGTAGTATTTGAAAATGCAAGCAAAATATCAATTTATTAAATGTGTAAAATGAAAAAAAATGAAGACTTTATTTTATGTATTTTTACTTATCTTACTTAATAGTTGTGTCGAAAAAACAGGTTACTATGAAGCAGGACAGAAAGAGATTATTGATAACCTAACAAATAATAAAAGTTGGGAAAGAAATTATCATGCCAAATTAGATAATGGGGACGAAATGGATGTTCATGAGAGTTGGACATTTAAAGATAACGCAAGCGGTTCTTATAAATCAATCACCACTTATGAAGATGGTAGAGTACATAATAATCAAACTTATTTTAATTGGTCATTCACAACACCTGATTTTAGTGTTATTTACATGGATTATGGGTTGTATTGGGAAATAAAGAAATTGACTATCAAAGAAATGCATATTTACGAAACATATGATGATCCTGTAACTATTCCTGGACAGTCTTATAGAGATTACCAAGAATTTCAGGCCGTTTCTCATTCCAAATGACAAATCACAATTGAGTCCCTTTAAAGGAAGTAACCCAAAATGTCTTAAAGTGGCTCAATATTGCTTAGGGATATTTAGTAATTGTCTTTTCTCTACAGATTTCTATCTTCTCTATTCTTTCTGACAAAAATGTTACCTTAAATACGCAATAGCCTTGAAGAAGTTTCTATCTCCTCTTCATTTTCTACTCTCCAATCAACTTATGTAGCTAGTTTGTTGTATTCCTTTTCAATCATACATATTGCATTGGCCGTATATATTTCAAAATATCTAAAGTATTTCCGTTCCTCTGTTTCTGGCTTTGACTTTAGCAAGAGGATAGATGCTGTTTCTGTGTTCCGAAGCTCCCTTTCAATCGCATAGCCAGTTCACTTCTGAGTATTTTACGAAGCTTTTCATCTTTGAGGCTCTTCCTTTGCGTACAGACGAAATGGCAATGCCGTACTTGGTACAGATCTTGCGATTTACATTGTTTGCAGATTTAAAAATCTGATACTATATTTTATATGTTCGACAATGCAATTTTAGAATTAATAATATAACGGATCGTGTTAATTTATGTAATACTGCAAAAACAAACAATACAGACTGTTGAATAATAAAATTTAATGTTTATATTTGTATGCCTTAAGGATAGAACCAATACTACAAAATTGGAAAGAGGAACCGAAAAGCTTTTACGAGTAGGAAAAATTAAAATTAAACAGTATGAGAAATTATTTGCACTTAGCATCCTTGTTTTTAGTATGCTTATTTATTTCATCGTGCTCAGATGATCAAATGGATACACAGTTATCTGCTAGAGATTATCAAACTGATACACAAGTGTTAACTCGATTTGTAGATGTAAATAAAACCGTAGGTGAATATTACATCAATGAGAACAAAAAAAATTCGCCTCTATCTTATTTAACAAATAAGGATTGGGAAGAATTACAACTGGTAAACCCTGCTAACAAAGCCAAATTTGAAAGTGACTTAGTTGCTCTTAATGCACAACTAGCAATTGCTGCTCAAAATCCGAATGTTAGCCAAATTGTTTTCAATACTTATAGGGAGACTTATATTAAAGAGATTGATCATAATTCACCAATTACCATTACTAAAAGCACTCCGGAAGAAAAGACAAGAGCTGCTCGAAGTAACTATGGTAGATTGAGTCTTCTTTATAATAGTGAACAGTGGTTGAATTTTAATGCAGGAAATCAAGTTCGAACAAGAATTGATATCAATTTGTATAGTTATACTTATTATTTCTTTGAAATAATTTGTGACACCAATGCTTCCAAAACAGGAAGTAATGCCGGTGGTAGCAACCCTAAGACAATTGTAATGTCTGGTACAACATCAATGGAAAGTTGGGAGTATTCTTGGAGAGAAAATACAGGTTCTTCTAATGTTGCATGGAAATTTAGAGGCAAAAGAAGTGCCCCCCAAGCTTTCAATACACAAATAACGGCTGAATTTTTCGATTAAAAGACTATACCATTAAGTAGATATATTCTTAATTCATGAAATTAAAGGCAACTAATTCATTGCGAACTAGTTGCCTTTTTTGTGTCTTTAAGCAGGGGGCTTCGTAAATGTTTAATCCAGAATTTGTATATAAGCATATTTGGTAAAATGTTATATCTAATTACCATGCGACTGCCTTAGTGAATATATTTAACACTCTACGTGAAAAATAAATTTAAGTAGGGAGCCTAAATAATATTATGATAAAAATATCTTATTCTGTTTGATTTTTTATTAATTGATATATCTGCATAAATTCGCTCTTTAACTGATCTGTTTTATATCCATCTTCATGAACAACTCCTGCAAAAGATGTCCCTAAATATATATTTTGAAATAGATTAGTAAAGAGTTCTATATCGATATTACCTTTAATCTCTTTCTTGGAAATAGCATTTTTTAAAACGATTTCCCAAGTGTTCTTTTCTTTACATAGCCATTCATTAGCAATTTCTCTCATTTCTGGCAACACATAAAATGCTGATATTTCAATATTTAGCATCGCATTATTCACATTTGAAATTCCAATCTCTAGCATCTCATCCTTTTCTTTTTGGCAAGATTCAATAAATTGGGTGATGAAAAGGCTTAAGCTTGAGTGAAATTTCTCAGGGAGATTGGCAACGCTATTACGTTCAAAGATAAACTTATTAATAATGTCTAAAAATAAATTTTCTTTTGTTTTAATATGATATAATATTGCACCACGACTTAATCCTGTTGCTTCTTCTAAATCGGCAAATGTTACCCTATCATAGGGTTTAAGAGCAAATAATTTGAAAGCTTCGGTTAGAAGCCTACTTTTTGTTGGTTTTCCGTCTCGCATAATTAAATTATCAGTATGTTCTGTTTACAAATTTATATAAAAATAGGCTATTTATAAGCGCGCCCAATAAAAAAATACCATTTATTAATTATGTAAACGAATCAAGACCACATATCTTTCATTTTTAATGCTGCGAACTCGTAGTTCAATTGTTATATGCATATATTATAAACATCTAAATCGACGCTTATGAAACGATATTGTGGTCTTGATGTGCATAAAGATAGTGTATTTATGTGTATAATAGATGAATCTGGTTTTAAAAAAGAACAGAAGTTCACCACTTTAACAAGCAATCTTTATCAAATGTGCGCTTGTATGCGTTCTTTTTCTGTTAGTGAGGTAGCCATTGAGAGTACTAGTATTTATTGGATTTTTATTTGGCGGCTATTGATAGCTGAATTTGATGTAAAGTTGGTTAATCCTTTATTTATAAAGCAGCTCCCCGGTCGTAAAACAGATATAAAAGATGCTCATTGGATTGCCACCGTTCTAATGAAAGGTTTGGTTTATGGAAGTTATGTACCTGATCAATCCATTCAAGCTCTTCTTTTAGTTATCAAGGAGTCTTTGAATGGTGTCTTAGAGCAGGTCGATATAGATATGCTCAAGCTCCAAGTGGAGGAATTGGAATTACATGAGAAACATCAACATGAATGCTTAATGAAGATGGTGGAAATCTGCGATACAAGTTATGCTGATTTACAAGGTTTGCTTGTAACCATACCAGGAATAGGCAAACAAAGTGCGATGGCTATCCTGTCAGAGCTAGGGAATGATCTTTCAAACTTCAAAACATCCTCATCTTTAGTTGGCTGGGCAGGACTCAGACCACGTAATGAAGAAAGTGCCGGAAGAATAAAATCGCATAAGACGATGCATGGTAATAAGTTTCTTAGGGTCATTTTGGTGCAATGCGCTTGGGCTGCATCCAGAACTAAAGACTCGCGGTTAGGAGTAAAATACCGTGAATTAAAAAGTAGAATGTCACCGCAAAAAGCTTTGGTAGCCATAGCCAGAAGGCTATTGGTTATAATTTGGAATGTAATAACCAAAAAGGAAAAATACAGAATCTCAGCTGCATAAAATAGGCCGAGATTGCATACAAACGATAATTAAGGTCCATATCTTTGTGGTGGTTAGACCCCGATTTTGCAAACTGACATATAAATTATCGTTTGAGAAGAAAGAATGCCTAAGCGAAAAGCTTGAAGAGGAAAGTTTATATATTTATCCATAACCAAATTGACTATAGATAAACAAACTTGTACCATAAAATAGGAGTAGTTGCCTATGGACTACTCAAAGACCATTTTTAAATTCTGATTATAGAGGAATGGTATTGTGAAGTAAAACATTGGTAAGTACGTCTACGCTCTTGACCAAATCTCGATGGTGGAATGTTAGCTCACAACCATCATGGCATGTTAGCATGAATTCTTTACCTATGGATTCCGTATAATCGTCTAACCCTTGTGATTCCATAAAGGGAATAATACCCTTTGACCACAGCCAGCGATAAGTATAAATTCTGCTGCTTGTGTATCTGCCATCCTTTAGTAATTGGACGGCATCTTCAATCAGTTTTTTAATGTCCATAATACTTGAAAATTTTAAATTATAATTAATAATGTACCCATTACAATATAATATTATGTCAAGTTATTATGTCAAGGTGAGAACGTATATTATTGATTTCCTGTGGAACTTTAGGTGAAAACCTGAGGAGCTTTACATAACGGTATGCTTTACATAACCTTTTTCATGCAAAGCTTTCCATAAAAAAGGATAATCTTACCGATTTAAAGAAACTCAGAAAATAATGAGAAAAAAGATGCAATAATTGCAATATTTATTACCTTTGATTTTAAATAAAGGTGGCGCACTTTTGGATTAATATCTACAATAGAATATACAATAGAATGAAAATTACTGTCCTTGTTGATAATAATACCATCATTGATAATTATTATCAAGGTGAACCTGCCGTGTGTTATTACATTGAAGATAATGGTACAAATATTCTATTTGATGCCGGATATACGGATTTGTTTATTAAAAATGCTACAGCACTAAACATTGATTTAGCGGGTATTTCAACAGTTGTTTTATCACATGGACATAATGACCATACAAGAGGACTTAAATATCTGATTAATAAAGTTCCACTTCATAACACTAAACTTATTGCACATCCTGATGTGTTTAATCCAAGAATAGAAAATGGAATTGAGATAGGATCGCCACTATCAGAAAAGAAGGTAGCAAAAGTGATAGGCTTAGACTTACGATCCACTCCTGTGCAAGTGAGTAAGAATATTCTATTTTTGGGAGAAATACCTACATTCTGTGAATTTGAGCATAGAAAAGCATTTGGTTCAATAAGCAGAAGTGATGGAGAACATGAGGATTATATTATGGATGATTCCGCCATTGTTTACAAGGGAAATAATGGACTATTTATTATAACCGGATGTTCTCATAGTGGGATATGCAATATTATTGAATATGCAAAAACGGTGTGTAATGACCATAGGATTGCCGGAGTAATTGGCGGTTTCCATTTGTTTGATGTATCTGAAAGACTGAAACATACTATCGAATATTTTATTGAGAATGATATAAAAGAATTATATCCATGTCACTGTGTTTCGTTTAGGGCAAAAGCCGAAATTCACAAATACATACCAATACATGAAGTAGGTGTGGGATTAACGATAGAAATTGACTAAGATATTCAGTTTAAAAGCACCCGGTATCCCTCCGGGTGCTTCAACCACAAAAATTTCAATTATAAGTATATCTATAATGAAACTTTCTGTGGCAAATATAGCGTTTTTCGCTCTATTTCTTGGGTTTACCTTTCTTTTCAGGGAATACGAAAGTAACATTGAACTGCTCGTCAAAAGGCAGTGAAGCATCAAAGAACTTACCGTTTTTGCTCTTAAAACCTTTGATTAGTCGTAAGCATCCGAGAACAGCATAAAACTAATCTCTCCAGCCATGGTTTGCTTCATGACTGGGGAGATTGTTCTTTAAACTTTTGTATAATTATTGTATTTCCTTTGTAGTTTCCTGGAGTTTCTTCTTCCATTCACCAGGGAGAAGTGATTTTAGAAAATCCTAAAATAATCTGATGTCCAATATACCATAATCTTTATAAGTATAGAGATACGCAGCTGCTGACGGTATTAATAGACGGAGTTTACCGAAGGCTTACAAATTTACGACTGTAAAAAAGCGAGCAATATCCAATACTCGCTAAAAGAAAATAATCGAATAAAAAGACCAAGTTGGTTTGAACTTGGTCTTTTTTCAGTTCGCCCAGCATGGGTATATTCTAAGGGGTGCAAGTCCCTAACACACCCTAATAGCGGGAAGTGTAAAGCCAAAGACAAGGGTGTCCATTGTGAATTGGAATCTGAAGGAAGTCGGCGGCAAACATCTGGCCTGACGCACAGAAACTTGATATTAAGGCCTATGAGTGTGGATAAGTCTGCTGAAAAAGACAAAGTCCAATAGCTATTCGGAACACTCGGGGTAAATCTAGCAGGTATAAGATGGAAAGAATATATTCTTAACTGGGGAGGTCTCATGGGCGAGGCACTTACCAAGCAGTAACAACGAACCATGAGAAGTCAGCAGATGTCATAGTAGCAGAGTAAGGAAAAAAAAATCAATACCTCTGTGAAGGACAAAACTTTAATCAAACAAGTATTATTACATTATTAATGCGAATCAGTGGTTGAATTTACCTCTGATTCTATTTGTTAAAATGTTATTATTCAGTTGTTTGTCTCATGGATTTATTTCTTAATTTCCTTAAAAATCAGTATATTAGAAGAATAAAGCCACTCATTTTTCTAATAATGATTCCCAAGGAGAAAGAACTTAAACTTATAAGAATTTATATGTATATCTGCGATATTTACCAATCTTCACTGAAAATTAGCTGCCAGAGATTCAGCAATAATGCAAATCCAATCTTTACAGATGAGGAACTGCTTACTGTTTATCTATTCTGTGGAGCGTTTCAGCGTTATTTCAGTATCAAAGAAATACATACATTTACCAAAGAATATTTGCTTTCTTGGTTCCCTAATTTTCCCTCATATCAGACATTTAATTACCGATTAAATCTCCTTAGTGAGGCTATTAACAAACTTGTAAAGCATCTCATTACGTGTTTTAAACCAGATGATTGTGATTCTATGACTTCACTTATAGACTCTATGCCTATTATTACTTGTGCAGGAAAGAATAAAACAGGAAAAGTAGCAACAGAAATTGCAACCAAAGGATACTGCTCAACAAAGAATATGTATTACTTCGGGCTAAAACTGCATACTTTAGCATTTCGTAGAAAAGGGACTATCCCATTTCCTGAAATGATAATCCTTTCATCAGCAGAGGAAAATGACTTGACTGTTCTTAAAAGAGAAGTTGCGGACCATCTTACTGGCAAAGATATATATGCCGATAAAATATATTCAGATTTCCCTTACTGGGGGGAAAAGCAAGAGAAACAAGCAGTTACCATGCAAACTCCTGTTAAAGCAATAAAAGGGGAAAGCTTAGCTATTACTCAAAGAGAGAAAGCGGGCAGAGACCTATTTTCTACTGCTGTCTCAAAAGTCAGACAACCCATAGAATCTTTATTCAACTGGCTGAATGAGAAAACAAATATTCAAAGAGCGATGAAGGTCAGATCAACATCTGGACTTCTTGTACATACGATGGGGAAAATAGCCATCGCATTCATTAATCTAATTTTCTAAAACTAAGAATCAGTGTTCAACTACTGATTCTTAGTTTTAGAAAATGAAAGAAGAAATGCAGAAAACAGTTACCTCTGGCTGCCATCGGAAGAATAGGACGGAATCCGAAAGTTATGATGGAGTGCAGACTTTTATTGGGATAATAGGTGAGAACCTTGTGGAAGTGCAACCATGTACTACCAATTTATTGGAACTCATTCTATGCCCAGATAACCTGAATCGAGCCTATCGTCATGTTGTAGGAAATAAAGGAGCGGGAGGTGTTGATAAGATGGGAACGAGCGAACTGTTGCCATACCTTAACCTCCATAAAGATGAATTGTTAGCCAAACTCATGTCGGGAAAATATCGCCCCGGATCGATTCGCCGTGTAGCTATTTCTAAAGATAACGGCAAAATGCGTAACCTTGGTATTCCTACCGTGGTGGACCGCTTAGTTCAACAAGCCATAAGCCAAATACTTACTCCTATCTATGAGTCTCAATTTAGCGATAATAGTTTTGGTTTCCGTCCGAAACGTAGTGCTCATGATGCCCTTAAACGTGTGCAGGAATATGCCGATAACGGTTATCGCTACTGCGTAGACCTTGATTTGGAACGCTTCTTTGATATAGTAAACCATAGTAAACTGATTGAGGTGATTTCTCGTACTATAAAAGATGGTCGAGTTGTCTCTTTGATACACCGCTATCTGAATGCGGGTGTTATGATTGGGCACAAATATGAAGCCACCGAAGAAGGCGTCCCTCAAGGAGGTCCTCTTAGCCCCTTGCTTAGCAACATTCTCTTGAATGAGCTTGACAAGGAGCTTGACAGTAGAGGTCATCCTTTTGTGCGGTACGCAGATGACTGTCTAGTAATGGTGAGAAGTAGACGAGCTACCGAACGTGTTCGGGATAGCGTCGCTACCTTCTTAGAGAAGAAACTCTTCTTAAGAGTAAATATGGATAAAACTGTAATCGGTGCACTCCAGGGTAAGAAATTCCTTGGCTACTCCTTTTACTGAAGGATTGATAAACGCTGTGGGCTTGGTTTACACCGTAAAAGTCGTGATAAATTCCTGCGCACACTAAAGCAGATCACCACACGAAGTAATGGTAAAGGGTATCTTTGGTTAAAGAATCGTTTAACCCATTACATACGCGGCTGGATTGGCTATTTCAACTTAGCCAATATGAGAGGCTTTCTACTAACTGCCGACAGCTGGTATCATCGTAGGTTGAGAATGTATATTTGGAAGAGTTGGAAAAGAGTGCGTACTAGATATGCCAATCTTATTAGGTGTGGTATATCTAAATGGCGGGCTTATCAATGGGCTAATACCCGATTAGGGTATTGGCGTATATCTAACAGCTGGATTCTTACAACTGCTTTAACAAGCGATAAACTCGACAAGGCTGGATATCCCCGAATAATGAGTTATTATACAAAGTTGCATCGGAATTAAAGAACCGCCGTATGCGGAACCGCACGTACGGTGGTGTGAGAGGTCGGAAAATGAAATAGGAGGAAACCTATCTCATTTTCCTCCTACTCGATTTTCAAACAAAAATCATTCAATAACCACCAGTTTTATCCCTAAAATGAGCAAAAAATACTTCATTTCACCCTTTGAAGAACAAATATTTATTTCGACCAAGTTGGTTTGAACTTGGTCTTTTTATCCGTTGAAAGCCTGCAACTTTGCATTCAAATCAATAAGTTATATATATGGAAGTGATAACAATAGAGACAAGGGCTTTTAAAGAATTGGAGGCAAAAATTGATGCGATAGCGGATTTTGTAGCAAATAGTCAAACGACAGATAATATCAATGAAGATGATATCTGGGTGGATAGTTACGAGGTCTGCACATTTTTGAAAATCAGTGAAAAGACACTGCAACGGCTTCGGGTGGCTGGTGATATAACCTATTCAAACATCAGGGGTAGATATTTCTATAAGATATCTGAAATAAAACGGATGCTTGAAAACAGACTGATAAAAAGCACGAAAGAGAATTTGAAGGATTTAGTAACCAACCACAAGCTATATGTTAAGGAAAGACGAAATATTAGAGAGGACAAATAATGGGCTGAACGTGTTCCGGCACTACATCTCTGTTCCATGGCGTGTGGGGCGTAATTTTCTTAACCCACTCTATGAAGATAGCAAGGCTTCGTGTAATATCTATTTTGACCGCAAGAGTGGCACATATAAGATGAAAGACTTCGGTAACGATAGTTTTAGCGGTGATTGTTTCTTCTTAGCTGGACATCTCAATGGGCTTGATTGTTCAAATACATCTGACTTTGTGGAGATATTGCAAATCATCGACCGTGATTTATCACTTGGTTTGTCAGACCACATGGACTATAAGCAAATGCCTCATTCAAAATCAATCAAACCCATAGAGACCATGCCCGTTCCCGATAGAAAAAGTAAACCTTATTCCTTTAAGGAACAACCGTTCTTAGAACAGGAACAAGCCTATTGGAGACAATTCGGGATTACGCCTGAGATCCTCTCCCACTATAGGGTTTGTTCTTTGAGAGAGTATCAGAGTGAAACAGTAGAAGGAAAACCATTTTGCTTGGTGTCGTCCGGTTCTGAACCTATCTTCGGATATAAGAATAAACGTTTCATCAAATTATACCGCCCATTCTCTCAAATAAGATTTATGTATGGTGGTACACTTGGTGACAATTATTGTTTTGGACTGGAGCAATTACCTGCCAAAGGCGATACCGTTTTCATTACAGGTGGCGAGAAAGATGTAATGTCGCTATCGGCACGTGGACTGCACGCCATCTGCTTCAATAGCGAGACGGTGAATATCCCGACAAACATCATCTACAAGCTCACTTTCCGGTTCAAACATATCGTTTTGTTGTACGATACTGATAAAACGGGAATGGAGAGCAGCAGAAAACATGAGAAACAGTTGTCGGTGTATGGTGTAAAACGATTGATTCTACCTCTATCGGGAAGTAAAGAGGAGAAAGATATATCCGACTACTTCCGATTGGGTAACAGCCATACTGATTTTATGAAGCTATTTCTTGAACTATTAGATACATTATACAGTGATACCATGACCATGTTGAAATCGTGCGAAATAGATTTTGATAATCCTCCTGTCAAGTCGCAAGAGATTATCTCCGCAGGCGATGTACCGCTCGGTACACAAGGTAACCTCTTTTGTATTACAGGTGGTGAGGGAACAGGGAAGAGTAACTACATTGCCGCATTGGTTGCAGGATCTATTTGTCCGGTTAATATCAAAATAGATACGCTCGGAATAACCATTAGTGAGAATGTAAAGCACAAAGCGGTGCTACTTTATGATACGGAGCAATCGGAGGTACAGTTATTCAAAAATGTTACTAATCTACTCAAACGTGCAAAACAGAAAGAGAAACCCAGCGAGTTTAAAGCCTTTTGCCTGACGGCAATGTCCCGAAAGGAGCGTTTGCAGGCCATCGTTCAAAGTATGGACAAGTTTCATTATGAATATGGTGGTATTCAGTTAGTGGTTATTGACGGTATAGCCGACCTTATACGTTGTGCCAATGACGAAGCAGAAAGTGTGGCAATCATTGACGAACTCTACCGCTTGGCAGGGATTTATAAAACTTGTATCGTTACGGTTTTACATTTTGTTCCCAGCGGATTGAAATTAAGAGGGCATTTGGGTAGTGAATTGCAACGAAAAGCGGCATCCATACTTTCGATTGAGAAAGATGAAAATCCAAGTGTGTCGGTTGTTAAGGCATTAAAAGTGAGAGACGGCAGTCCATTGGATGTTCCGTTGATGCAGTTTGCATGGGACAAAAATGAAGGAATGCACCTATATATAGGCGAAAAGCCCCGTGAGGAGAAAGAGAAACGCAAAGAAAAAGAACTGGAGAATCTTTCTCGTGATGTGTTCACACAACATAGCTTCATCACCTATATTGACCTTTGCGAACAGATCCAACAGATATTAGACGTGAGTGAACGGACAGCAAAAAGTTACATCAAATTTATGAGGAATAAGGAGATTATCGTCAAAGACCCCTCTAATTCAAATTATTTCATCAAAGGTTTAATATAAGGAGGTGATATTATGTATATAGAAAAAGATAATTTCACTACTTGGATGGAACGAATGATGGATCGCTTTGATATGCTTGAAAAACAGATTGAGCGGTTATCAAATGTCCGAAACTGTTTGGATGGAGAGCAGCTATTGGATAATCAGGACTTGATGATGATAACTAAAATGTCTCCTCGGACTCTGCAACGGTGCAGAAAAAGCGGTGCATTGCCTTATATAAATAAGGATGGGAAGAATTTCTACCGAGCTTCGGATGTACTTCTATTTATTCGAGAGAAACTCTGAAATGAAGTAAAAGGCAGGTTATAAGGTCTGTCTTTTGTCGTTGTAGCATATATAAGGAGAAACAAGATTGCACAAATTATGAGATATTGATTATCTTTGTATGGTCAAAATAGACATAATAGGTAGAGTTGTAACTAATTCTACTTTGATATATAACATAACGTTCGCAGAACGTCTCGACACGAAAACTGGTAATTTTCAACAAAGACGAGATAAACTGTGCAATGTTCATGCTGTACTACTGTATAGCGTGGGCTTGCCTGTTTTCGTCTTTGGGTATACCAGTGCCTCGTGTCGGATCAGTGTGAGTACCACGCTTCTTTTTTGAACTCTGGCGAACGGGTTGCTTAGTATTCTCGTTAATAAAAGAAAACGTTATGAGAAAGATTAAACTGTACATTGCTGTTTCGCTTGATGGTTTTATCGCAACTCCAAGTGGCGATGTTGATTGGTTGAATGAAATTCCAAATCCCAATGGAATGGATCATGGATATAAAGAATTAATAGAGTCGGTTGATATTGTCTTGATGGGTGGGAACACTTATCATCAAATAATCAACTTTGGAGTGCAATGGCCGTATAAGGATAAAACGACTTATGTCATTGCTCGACATGATACCAATATTCTAAAGGAAGAGGATATTCACTTTCTAACAGAAGAATTTCATAAGACTCTTGTAAGTCTAAAAGCCGAAGATGGAAAAGATATTTGGCTTGTTGGTGGTGGCGAACTAACAACCATGCTACTCAACCGTAATTTGATTGACGAAATGCAACTCTGTCTCGTCCCAATGCTATTAGGCAAAGGAATACCCCTATTCCCCAATAATCCCTTAAAATCGAAATGGACGCTGAAAGAGAGCAAGAGTTACGATACGGGGCTGGTTATTATCACCTACGAAAAAATATAAAAGCTAAAGTGAAATATAAATGATAACGCCCCTTGTGCCAATGGTTCAAGGGGCGTTTTATTTACTGCTGTAAAAATGAGACTCAAGAAAATAAGGTAAAATCGCTCTAAAGCTATTTGTATTTCATATATTCGTATTTTTATTACTAATACGATGGATAGGATTTATTTTTATGCTACTTTATTTGTATATTTGTTGCGGATATTTTAAAGATATTAGGATGATTGCAGAAATAAGATTCAAGAATTTCTTTTCTATACGTTCTCAGCAGGTGTTGAGCTTTGAGCCTACGGCAGATTCTTTCAAGAAAGAAGAGTATTGTATAGAGGTTAAGGAGGGGGTGAGTCTTTTGAAAATAGCGACTATATATGGTGCAAATGCTTCGGGTAAAACGAATATTCTGATGGCACTCTCTTTTTTCAGAGATTTGATGATTGAGATACCAAAAGATAAAACGGAAGAGATTAGCTTCTCGCCTTTTATGCTTGACAACGATTCGAGAAAAGAGAGGACGGAGATGTCTATGAGCTTTTATTTGCAGGGAGAGCGATATAATCTTTCGGTCGAATTAGATAATGAACGTATATACTCCGAAAAACTCGAATTTTATCCCGGAACACAACCAGCCGAATTGTACAGCAGAAAATACAACCAAGAGAGTGATATTTCTGACGTGAAATTTGGGAATAAATTAGGAGTGGGTAAAAAAGGCCAGCTTGCCATTGTAGGCAATACGATCAATAATTGTAGCGTTTTAGCTGCCTTTGGAAAATCCAATGTGGAGTCATCACGCTTGAACGTTGTCTATGAGTTTTTTGCCAAAGGCGTTAAAGATATTCTTCACCCACAGGTGTCATTAACAACATTTGCAAAAACACATCTTGATAAAGATGCAGATGGAAGCCTCAAAAAATTTATGGTCGATTTCCTTAAAGCATCTGACTTTAATATTTGTGATATTGAGCTAAAAGAGGAGGAAGTTATTATCACATCTGATATGGAGAAGATGATCCAAGCCCCAGAAGAAGCAAAAAAACAGATGTTCCAAAGAGGAAAATTAACCAATGCAGAGTTGATGTTCAGCTACACTACTGCCAATGGCGAATTTGTGCTTTCTGAAGAGATGGAATCAAGAGGAACAATACGCTTTCTTGGCATTGCGGTGTTGTTGAAACAATTATTATTGGAAAGAAAGATTATTTCAATCGATGAAGTTGAAACAAGTCTTCATTATGAATTGCTATCATACTTTATCAAGGTATATCTTGCTAATAGCAAGTGTACTTCTCAGCTTATTTTGACGACTCACGACATCAATCTGTTAGATGAAGATTTTATTCGCAGGGATACAATTTGGTTTACAGACAAGAATAGCTCAGGCGAAAGTATCTTGACAAGATTATCATCGTTGGGACTTCATAAGAACTTATCACCATACAATGCCTACAAACAAGGCAAGTTGGTGAAACTGCCTTTCTTAGGTAGCATTTACCTTAAATAAAGTAAACTAACAACCGTAACAAAATAAATCTATAGCATGATACATCCATTCTTCAATGTCATCATTCATAAAAATGATGAATTACCAGATTTGCACGGGATATGTGCAGGATTTGAAAACCGTCAATGGCGAAAAGATCAATTGGTAGATTATTTATTTGAGTATCTGCCAGAATTTGCATTGTCTCATACAGAATTTCATAATCTCAATGGAGAGAATGCCGTCTCCAAAATTCGACAAGTCGTATCCTCGATTTATCAGTCAAAAAAATTTGAACGAAGAGGAGAATTTGGTGAACTTTTACTACATGCCATTATAAGAGAAACTTGCCAAACAATGCCTGCAATTAGTAAGATCTACTACAAAGATGGTCCCAACGAAACAGTTAAAGGATTTGATGCCGTTCATGTTGTAGATTGCCAAGATTCATTGGAACTGTGGTTAGGTGAGGTTAAATTTTATAGTAACATATCATCTGCGATAAGTGACGTTATTGCAGAGTTGAAACAACATATTGAGGTTCGATATGTAAAAAATGAGTTTATTGCTATTACCAATAAAATAGACAATTCATGGCCACATGCAGATAAGTTAAAAGCATTACTAAATCCCAATACTTCTTTGGATGACGTATTTTCGAAGACTTGCATCCCAGTTTTACTCACATACAATTCTAGTATATTAACAAAGCATAAACAGAAGAGCGAAGAATATATCAAAGAGATCTGTGAAGAATTGCTGGGATTTCACAAAGCTTTTTGTGATAAGCTAGGCGATTTCCCTATTACAATACATCTGTTTTTATTGCCGCTAAATACGAAAGCAGAGTTGCAGGAATCTTTAGAAACAAAACTTAAAATATGGCAAACCTTATGAATGAACAAGAACTAAGAAAGGCTCTAAGGAGTGACTTTACATCTGAGACGGATAGATTCTTGATAATTAAACATATTTCCAGCATCATAACTGCTAATCAAGTTGTTGGTCAAGAATTTGTTTTACGTATGTTAGCAAGATTGAATGACTTTCAGGGCTTTGAAAGTGTCATTAGTGGTTTGGTGAGACAAATAGGATTATTCCCATATTTAGATGAAGATAGCTTATCTTTTAAAGACACTATTGCATACGAAACACATCGTCCTGTAGGGTTAAACGAAAACATTATTTTTCATCATGCACAAGCAGAAGTATATTATGCTCTAATGCGAGGTGAAAACATTGTATTAAGTGCACCGACAAGTTTTGGGAAAAGCCTAATCATTGACTCTATAATAGCATCCGAAAGATATAATAATATAGTTATAATAGTACCTACGATAGCTTTGATAGACGAAACGAGAAAACGACTATCGCAGTTTAAAGAGTTATATAAGATCATTACACATCCAAGTCAATCTAAAAGTGTTCGAAATGTTTTTATTCTCACGCAAGAAAGAGCAATTGAGATAATACCTGAAATTGAGGTGGATTTTTTCATAATTGACGAATTTTATAAGTTAAGTCCTCAAAAATCTGATGAAGATCGATGCCACGTATTGAATCAAGTTTTTTATTCCTTAGTAAAAAAGGATGCTCAATTTTACCTTTTAGGTCCCAATATCGAAAGAGTTTCTACCGCTCTACTGGATAATATTAAGTATAGGTTTATCAGAACTGATTATAAGACAGTCGTTTCTGAACGACATATGGTTAGAGTTAAAACAGGTGAGAATGCTATAAATAAGCTTATTGAGTTAAGTTCTGAATTAACAGAACCTACTCTTATCTTTTGCCAATCACCGGCAAGTGCAAATAAGATCGCTATTGCATTTCTGAATAGTGGCAAATTTTCAAAAACAGAAAACAATGACGAGTTGTCATACTGGTTAAAAGATAATTACCACTCCGAGTGGATTCTTCCTAATTGTTTAGAACATGAGATAGGTATTCATCATGGTAAAATTCCACGTGCTATAGCACAGAAGTGCGTCAAGTTGTTCAATGATGGAAAGATTAAGTATTTGATATGCACATCAACATTGATAGAGGGAGTAAACACGAAAGCAAAAAACGTAATAATATTCGATAATAAGATAGCAAGAACAAAATTTGATTATTTCACATTCAATAATATTTGTGGGCGATCAGGTAGAATGTTCGAACATTTCATTGGAAATATATTCCTTTTTCATGAACCACCTACGGCAGAATTACCATTAGTTGACTTTCCTATTTTTTCTCAAAATGATGATGTGCCCGAAAAACTTCTAATTAATATCAATGAAGAAGATCTAAAGGATAGTTCCAGACAAAAGATAATGAAATATTTAGAGCAAGATATTTTATCAAAAGAAACTCTAAAAAGAAATTCATATATAGATTTAGATAAGCAATTGCGATTAGCAACTTATATCCAAGATAATATAGTAAAAATTCATAGGATATTAAAATGGAATCAGTATCCTAACAACGTACAGTTGAAGCTTGCTTGTTTGCTAATATGGAAATATTTTGTTGCGTCAAATGGAATGACATATGGAGTCTGTTCTGGCGAGCAATTGCATTTTAGGATAAATCAATTTAGGGAAGCTGGTAGCATCAAAAATTTCATTAGTACCATTTCAGAAAATTGTAATATTTCAGATGACATTAATAAAGCTATAGAATTAGCGTTTGATATTCAACGATATTGGATAAACTTTCAATTTCCTCGTTACTTAATAAGTTTGGGAGACATTGCGAATGACATTTTTAAAAGACATAATCTTCCTGTATGTGATTATTCTTATTTCGGAAGTCTTGTTGAATGTTATTTTATTGCACCTTATGTAGTGCCATTGGATGAATATGGACTACCAGTACAAATATCTCAAAAGATAGGGAGCGTAATCCCTATTTCACCTAATATTGATGAAGCGTTGTCTCAACTAAGTAGTTTTGTCCCATCTCCTCGAAGGTTCTCAAATATTGAAAGAGATTTTGTAAATGAATTTAAGAAATATATTTAATTATCTCAAATCAGAATTAATAACTAAGATGAAAAGATAAGCTAATCGCCCATTAATCTTATTGCATAATGGGCGATTCTATTCTATATTCTAAATTTCGGCTTCGTTTGCACCTCCTTTGGTGGTGGAATTGCGACAATCAAAACTTTATCTCCTGCCGACGGTTGTCCGTCCGTTAAGGAGTGGGTGTTGGTTTGTCCGGCACTCTCTCCGCTGACATTTGACCGACCATTGGTTTGAGTTGCCTCACCACGAACGTAGGCGGTGGTTACAGACGGCTCAATCGGATGGGAGTGTCCGTTAGAAATGGAGATAGGTTGAGTTGGAGCTTCAGATTTCTGTGTTCCTGTTTCAATGGCAACTGCCTTTATATAATGCTCTATCGTCTTTGGATTATCTACACCGCATTCGTCATAATATAAATCATCAACGTTCTTTCGTAACTCTGGGTCTTTGCTGATTGTGTTTGCTCTAAAACCATCAGGATTATAATCCAGTTCTTTTTTTATGGCTTCGAGATATTTTTCTTTATCGTCAAATTCCAATACTTCGCCAACATCACCGCCGGAACCGAGATATTTAATTCTGCCAATAATCTGTTCTTGGCTTATATTATCACTCTGTTCATTAGCTACCTGTTCCTCTTTTTGTGGGGAAAGCGAAATTTGGATTTTACGCTCCAGTGTTGCCAAATCGGATTTTAGACTTTTCAACTCCTCTTCCTTTTTCCATACGCCGCCAACCACCTCCAGCAAGACCGGAATATCCTGTTCCAACTTTTCGTTGGCAACTTTGTACTGCTCCATGTATCTCGGAATACGCTCTAAGGCATTGAGAAAATTCATAGAGGCAAGTTTGGGATCTACGGCAATATTTCCATTGTTGTAGGAGTATTTGTACTCACCACCTACAAAGAAGCGGTTTTGCTGAAAGTCAAAACCCTCCTTCATTGAATCCTCCGTTTTGACTAATAGCTGAAAACCATACAATTCGCCGATAACTTTATACTCCCCTTTGGTATTAACGGTATCGTTTATCGATTGCAATTTAGCTCCAATAGCTTTGACATCGAAACTCGTCACGCCATCCAGTCGAATGGGGTTGAGTTTATTGCCATCGGCATCTACCTTTGCACGTTCGTTAAACGCATTCCAATCGGAAGTCATACGGGCAAGTATTTCCTTGTTATGGTCGAGCGTGCGTGTTTCCTCCTGCAATTTCCATACGGAATTACTTTTGTTCTTGTTGAAGGCTTTCCGCTCACTCTCTAACGCTACTACCTTTTTCTCCAATTTAGCCTTATCCAGTAGGTCTGTATTACCCGAAAGGATTGCCATATATTCGGAGAAATTCATACCGCTTTTCTCGTCCATCGTTCCCTCGTCTATGGTTCTTGCTCCCATCGCTCCACTTTTGAGCTGAGTGATGAATAGTTGTTTGTTATGGAGCAAGTTGAACTTATAACTGTCTAATGATTTTTCAACGGCATAGATGATAATATCCACCTTATTATCGGCGTATAACTTGGCTATTTCGTTCCCTTTTCGGATAGCTCTACCATCACGTTGCTGCAAATCTGACGGTCGATCGGGTAGGTCAAGAGCATTACTGCCCTCTTCCCCCCTCAGAA
>CAMTOV010000027.1 GCA_947074235.1 uncultured Bacteroides sp.
AATTCCCTGATGCATTGTTGAAACGCATTATGTTGATGAACAATGAAGAAAAAGGCGAAGAGTTTGTAAACGAAAACTATGATAAGAGCATCGAAGAACTAACTTGGCACCTAATTAAAGAGCAATTAGTAAAAGCTAACGAGATTAAAGTAGAACAAGAAGATGTTGTAGAAATGGCAAAAACAGCTACTAAAGCTCAGTTTGCTCAATACGGCATGATGTCTGTTCCTGAAGATATCTTGACAAACTATGCTCAAGAAATGTTGAAGAAAAAAGAAACTGTAGAAAACTTGGTAGGTCGTGTTGTAGAATCAAAATTGGCAACAGCGTTGAAATCGCAAGTGACACTTGAAAATAAGACAGTTTCAATGGAAGATTTTAATAAAATGTTTGAATAATAAAATTCGAATATAAAAGTATTTTTTAATACAGAAACACAGAGTTTTATACAATTATAACTCTGTGTTTTTTTGTGTCTCTCTGTTCTTTTTTGTTTCTTTGTATTCTATATAAATTTTAAGAAAGGAGTTTTTAAAATGGATGATTTTAAAAAATATGCAACCAAGCATTTGGGTATGAATAGCTTGACGCTTGATAGTGTTATTAAATCTCAAGCTAGCTATTTAAATCCATATATTTTGGAAGAAAGACAGTTGAATGTTACTCAATTGGATGTGTTCTCTCGTTTGATGATGGATAGAATTATATTTCTAGGTACGCAGATTGATGACTATACAGCTAATACATTGCAAGCTCAATTGCTATATTTAGACTCTGTAGACCCTGGTAAAGATATCTCTATCTATATAAACTCACCTGGTGGCTCAGTGTATGCCGGTTTGGGTATTTACGATACAATGCAATTTATTTCGAGTGATGTAGCTACTATCTGTACTGGTATGGCTGCTTCTATGGGTGCGGTGCTTCTTGTAGCCGGTACTGAAGGCAAGCGCTCGGCTCTTAAACATTCGCGCGTGATGATTCATCAACCAATGGGTGGTGCACAAGGACAAGCATCGGATATAGAAATTACTGCTCGCGAAATTGCAAAATTGAAAAAAGAACTATATACAATCATTGCCGATCATTCTCATACTGATTTTGACAAAGTTTGGGCAGATTCTGATCGCGACTACTGGATGACAGCTGAAGAAGCTAAAGCATACGGTATGGTTGATGAAGTTTTGATTAAAAAATAAAAATGGCTGATTCAAAATCCAATAAAAGAAAATGTAGTTTTTGTGGACGCCCCGAAAACGAAGTAGGCTTTTTAATCACAGGTATGAATGGATTTATCTGTGAAAGCTGTTCGGAGCAAGCATATGAAATTACTCAAGAGGCTTTAGGGCAAAACAAAAAGGCAAAGGGTGGAAACACAAAGCTGAATCTTACTGATTTACCTAAGCCGATTGATATTAAAAGTCATCTCGATCAATATGTGATTGGTCAAAATGATGCTAAACGTTTTTTATCTGTATCAGTTTACAATCATTATAAACGTCTGCTTCAGCATGATAATGGTGATGATGTAGAGATTGAAAAATCAAACATTATAATGGTAGGTAGCACCGGAACGGGCAAAACTCTTTTGGCTCGTACTATAGCTAAGTTGCTACATGTGCCTTTTACTATTGTTGATGCTACGGTTTTAACTGAAGCCGGATATGTGGGCGAAGATATTGAAAGTATCTTAACTCGATTGTTGCAAGTGGCCGATTATAATACTGCTGAAGCTGAACAAGGCATTGTGTTTATTGATGAAATAGACAAGATTGCTCGTAAGAGTGATAATCCTTCAATTACTAGAGATGTGAGTGGAGAAGGAGTGCAACAAGGTTTATTGAAACTTCTAGAGGGTTCGGTGGTGAATGTTCCTCCACAAGGTGGGCGTAAACATCCCGACCAAAAGATGATACCGGTCAACACTAAGAATATTCTCTTTATATGTGGTGGCGCATTCGATGGTATTGAAAAGAAGATTGCTCAAAGATTAAATACACACGTTGTAGGATATAGTGCAGTGCAAAAAACAACTCAAATTGATAAAACGAATATGATGCAATATATTGCACCTCAAGATTTGAAGTCATTTGGGTTGATTCCTGAGATTATTGGTCGCTTGCCTGTACTTACATATTTAAATCCTCTTGATAGAGATGCATTGCGTGCTATCTTAACCGAGCCTAAGAACTCAATTATTAAACAATATATTAAACTGTTTGAAATGGACAATATTCAATTGACTTTTGAAGAACCAGTTTACGATTATATTGTTGATAAAGCTGTAGAGTATAAGCTGGGAGCTCGTGGTTTGCGATCTATTGTAGAGACTATTATGATGGATGTGATGTTTGAAATCCCATCTCAAGATAAAAAAGAGTACAATGTAACGCTTGACTATGCGAAAAAACAACTAGAGAAAGCTAATCTTGCCAGATTGCAAACCGCTTAGAGTCAGCTAAATAGAGCTATGGTTTTTGTTTTTACAGTTTCTTGCGAAAATTTATAATAATAAATTGCTTGATTTTTAAGAAGTAGTTTATAACTTTGTTAGAGTGCTTGCAAAGTTGGCACTTATAAAAAAAGAAATTTAGATTTAATAATTCATCAGACTTAAGATGGCGGAAAAGATTAATTTGGCAGAGCAACTGAAAAAGTATTTTGGATTTGATAAATTCAAAGGAAATCAAGAAGCAATCATTCAAAACCTGCTTGATGGTAATGATACGTTTGTATTAATGCCTACCGGCGGAGGTAAGTCTTTATGTTATCAGTTGCCATCTCTTTTGATGGGGGGTACTGCGATTGTTATTTCGCCACTTATTGCTTTGATGAAAAATCAGGTTGATGCAATGAGAAACTTTAGTGAGGATGATGGTGTTGCACACTTTATAAACTCTTCATTAAATAAAAGCGCAATCGATCAAGTTAAGTCTGATATTGTAGCCGGTAAAACAAAACTTCTATATGTGGCACCCGAGTCGTTGACAAAGGATGAATATGTAGAGTTTTTAAAAACGGTCAAGATTTCTTTTTATGCAGTAGACGAAGCACATTGTATATCAGAGTGGGGTCACGATTTTCGTCCAGAATATAGACGTATAAGACCTATTATTAATGAAATAGGTAAGGCTCCTCTTATTGCTCTTACTGCAACTGCTACTCCCAAAGTGCAACATGATATTCAGAAGAATTTGGGGATGATAGATGCGGAAGTTTACAAATCTTCATTTAATCGCCCAAATCTTTATTATGAAGTACGCTCAAAAACTGTAAATGTTGATAAAGACATCATTAAGTTTATAAAGAATAGTACCGAAAAATCTGGCATCATTTACTGTCTTAGTCGTAAGAAAGTAGAAGAACTTGCTGAGATTCTTCAAGCTAATGGTATAAATGCCAAAGCTTATCATGCCGGTATGGACTCTTCAACAAGAACTCACAATCAAGATGATTTTTTGATGGAGAAGATAGATGTAATCGTTGCTACGATTGCTTTTGGTATGGGGATAGATAAACCTGATGTGCGTTATGTAATTCATTATGATATACCCAAAAGCTTAGAGGGATACTACCAAGAAACGGGTCGTGCCGGAAGAGATGGCGGGGAAGGCCGATGTATTACTTTTTATACTAATAAAGACTTGCAAAAACTTGAGAAGTTTATGCAAGGTAAACCTGTGGCAGAACAGGAAATAGGCAAGCAGCTTCTGTTAGAAACAGCTGCTTATGCAGAATCTTCTGTGTGCAGACGTAAAACGTTGTTGCACTATTTTGGTGAAGAATATACAGAAGATAATTGTGGAAATTGTGACAACTGTTTAAATCCTAAAAAACAAGTGGAGGCTAAAGAATTATTGTGTACTGTAATTGAGGCAATCGTTGCAGTGAAAGAAAACTTTAAAGCTGATTATATAATAGATATTTTACAAGGTAAAGAAACTTCGGAAGTGCAGGCCCATCTACACGAAGATTTAGAGGTTTTTGGTTCCGGAATGGGTGAAGAGGATAAAACTTGGAATGCTGTTATTCGTCAAGCTTTAATTGCTGGATATTTAAGCAAAGATGTTGAGAACTATGGTCTTTTGAAAGTTACAAGCGATGGCCATAAGTTTCTGAAAAACCCAAAATCATTTAAAATTACTGAGGATAATGATTTTGAAGAAGTAGAAGAAGAAACTCCTGCTCGTGGCGGAAGTGCATGTGCGGTTGACCCAGCACTTTATAGTATGTTGAAAGATTTAAGAAAGAAACTTTCTAAAAAGTTGGAAGTTCCTCCTTATGTTATTTTTCAAGATCCATCGCTCGAGGCTATGGCTACTGTTTACCCCGTTACGTTGGATGAATTAAAAAATATTCCTGGAGTAGGAGATGGTAAAGCAAAGCGTTATGGCGAGGAGTTTTGCAAACTTATTAAGCGTCATTGCGAAGAAAATGAAATAGAACGTCCTGAAGACTTACGTGTGCGTACTGTGGCAAATAAATCGAAGATGAAAATTGCTATTGTGCAGTCTATTGACCGCAAAGTTGCTCTTGATGATATTGCCCTTTCTAAAGGAATTGAATTTGAAGAACTTCTAGATGAAGTAGAGGCTATTGTTTATTCTGGTACTAAGTTGAGTATTGATTATTTCTTAGATGAGATAATGGATGAAGATCATTTAGACGAAATATACGATTATTTTAAAGAATCAACAACTGACGATATTCAAACGGCTTTAGATGAATTGGGTGAAGATTATTCGGAGGACGAAATTCGATTGGTTCGTATTAAATTTATCTCAGAAATGGCCAACTAACTATTATAGTATAAGTTGAGTTAAAAAGTTGCGTGCAAATAATATGGTATTGAATAAAATACCGTATATTTGCACGCAATAAATTTTTAAACGCATACCAATATGTCATTTATTGCTGATAAAATTGTAATGGATGGTTTAACTTATGACGATGTCTTGTTAATCCCCGCTTATTCTGAAGTTTTACCGCGCACTGTCGATCTGACAACAAAATTTTCTAAAAACATTGAGTTGAAAATTCCTTTTGTAACAGCCGCTATGGATACTGTTACAGAGGCTAAAATGGCTATTGCGATAGCTCGTGAAGGAGGTATCGGTGTTATTCATAAAAATATGCCAATTAAAGATCAAGCCAAGCAGGTTGCAACTGTGAAGAGAGCCGAAAATGGTATGATTTACGATCCTGTAACTATCAAAAAGGGTTCTACCGTTCGTGATGCATTGGCTTTGATGGCTGAATATAAAATTGGTGGTATTCCTGTGGTAGATGATGATAGGTTTTTAGTTGGTATTGTAACCAACCGTGACCTTCGATTTGAGCAAGATATGGATAAACATATCGATGAGGTGATGACAAAGGATAATATTGTTACAACAAACCAATCTACCGATTTAGAAGCCGCTGCTCAAATTCTTCAAAAACATAAAATCGAAAAACTTCCTGTTGTCGATAAGGATAATAAACTTATCGGATTGGTAACTTACAAAGACATCACAAAAGCTAAAGATAAACCAATGGCATGTAAAGACTCAAAAGGTCGTTTGCGTGTAGCAGCTGGTGTAGGTGTTACAGGTGATACCTTTGATCGTATGCAGGCATTAGTAGATGCTGGTGTTGATGCTATTGTAATTGATACAGCACATGGTCACTCAAAAGGTGTTATTGATACATTGAAAGAGGCTAAAAAACGTTTCCCACAAATCGATATTATTGTTGGAAATATAGCTACCGGTGATGCAGCTAAAGCATTGATGGAAGCAGGCGCTGATGGTGTAAAAGTTGGTATCGGTCCAGGTTCTATCTGCACAACTCGTGTTGTAGCTGGTGTTGGTGTACCTCAACTTTCGGCTGTTTATGACGTATCAAAAGCTCTTGAGGGTACAGGTGTGCCATTGATTGCTGATGGTGGATTGCGCTATTCTGGCGATGTTGTTAAAGCATTAGCTGCTGGTGGGTATTGCGTTATGATTGGTTCGCTAGTTGCTGGTACAGAAGAAAGTCCTGGTGAAACAATTATCTTCAACGGTCGTAAGTTTAAATCGTATAGAGGTATGGGTTCATTGGAAGCAATGGAAAATGGTTCTAAAGACCGTTATTTCCAGAGTGGGGAAATGGATGTTAAGAAACTAGTTCCAGAGGGTATTGCAGCTCGTGTTCCTTATAAAGGAACTTTGTTTGAAGTGATTTATCAATTGACAGGTGGTTTGCGTGCCGGCATGGGATATTGTGGTGCACATAATATAGATCAATTGCATGATGCTAAGTTTACACGTATCACAAATGCAGGTGTAATGGAAAGTCATCCTCATGATGTAACTATTACAAGCGAGTCGCCTAATTATAGTCGCCCCGAATAATAATAAAAGACATAAGATATAGAGTAGAGGATATACAAAGTAATGTATGTCCTCTATTTTTTTATTGTAACGATACAATTTAATTCCTCTTTCTTCGTTTTATATAGCATAAAATTAATGAATTGCGTATCATGAAAAGAGGTTTTTTTTTCTTTCTATCCTATTTGTTTTTAAACACACTGCATGCTCAAACTGATCCGGTTTTGATGACCATCAATAAAGAAAATATTACTCGTTCAGAATTTGAATATATCTATAATAAGAATAACTCTTTGCACAATGTAGAGTTGAATGATTTGAATAAATATGCCGATTTGTTCATTAATTTTAAACTTAAAGTAGACGCTGCCAAAGAGGCTGGATATGATACATTGCAATCTTTTAAAAATGAATTTGAAGGATATAAAAAGCAAATTGCAAAGACTTATTTGATAGATGAGTCCATAAATGAGAAAGCTGCCTTAGATTATTACAATAAAATGGCGCAACAATCTTATCCCGGCAAAGTGAAGATTGCTCATATCTTTAAATATATGCCTCAATGGATTACTGCCACTCAGCAAGAAGCTATTAAGAATCAGATGGATTCTATAAGTGTCATAATACAATCAAATTCAAATATTGATTTTAATGAATTGGTAAATCGCTATTCTGATGACAAAGAATCCTTTTGGGTTAGCCCACTTCAAGTTCCCGAGGAGTTTGAAGCTGTTGTCTTTAAAATGAAAGTTGGTGATATAAGTACCCCGTTTTTTACTCCGCAAGGCATTCATATTGTAAAGATTATCGATGCTGTTGAACTTGGCTCTTTTGAAGAAATGAAAGAAAGCATAATCAATATGCAATTAGCACGCACCGGAATTAATAGAGGGATAGAGGAGGCTGTTGAAAAATTGAAAAAAGAGTATAACTTTCAATTAAACAAGGATGCCGTAAATGCTTTGCTTGCTGGCAATACAGTAAACGATGTGTTGTTCTATTTAAATAATAAGCCTTTTGATAGCAATTTGTTTGAGAAATTCTCGAAAGGCAATCCGTCGTCTACTCAAAAACTACTAAATGCATTTATTGCAAAATCTGTTCTTGATTACGAATACAATAACTTAGAAATGAAATATCCTGAATTTAAATTCTTGATGAAGGAATATAAGGATGGAATGCTCTTGTTTGAAATTAGTAATAATCAGATTTGGGAAAGAGCTGTAGAAGACGAGGCGGGACAAAAGGCTTACTTTGCTGTTAATAGAAATAATTATAAATGGCAAAACCCTAAATATAAAGGCATTGTGGTGCATGGCAAAAACAAAAAAGTAGCCAAGCAAGTAAAGAAATTAATTAAAAATAAACCGATTGATTCATGGCGAGAAGTTATACTTCAAAATATGAATGGACAAGTTGTACTTGAACAAGGATTATTTGCTCAAGGAGACAATCCTTCGGTTGATGCTCTTTTCTTTAAATCAGGTTCCTTATCTCCTATGGAAAACTATCCATACACGTATATTTTTGGTGAAAAACAGCGTGGCCCATCTTCTCATCAAGAGATACGAGGCGAGTTGATTTCTGATTATCAAAACTACCTCGATTCGCTTTGGATAAAACAATTAAGACGAGAGGCTCAAATAGAAATCAACTACGACGTTTTAAAAACAGTTAATAATCATTGATGTAACCGATTAATGCTTATCTTCGTATCGTAAACATAAGCTTTAATCTCATTGAAAATTTATATAACATTCCTAATCTTGTTTGTCTCCTTGCTTTGCACATCTTGTGCTGAGAAGCACAATCATGGAGGAAAAACACCTTTGGTTGAGGTGAATGGAAATTTTCTATATCAGGAAGATTTGCAACAAGTACTTCCCGTGCCTATCTCAGCCGACGATAGTGTGCTTTTTGCAGAGCATTATATTCGCAACTGGATTGATAATGTTCTATTGTTAGATAAAGCAAAAAGTAATATTCCTGATGATAAAGAGATTAATCGATTGGTTGAAAATTATCGTAAATCATTAATTGTTCACTCATATCAACAAGAGTTGATCAATCAAAAGCTTTCCAACAACATATCCGAGAATGAACTAATGTCTTATTATGAAAACCATAAGACTCTTTTCAAACTTGATAGACCCATCATAAAAGGGCTTTTTATCAAAGTCCCTTTAAATGCTCCACAACTCAATGATGTTCGTAAATGGTATAAATCAGAAACTCAAGACGCTGCAGATAAGCTCGAGAAATACAGATTCCAGAATGCTGTAAACTATGCTTATTTCTATGATCATTGGGTGCCCATGTCTGAGATTGTAGACTTGATTCCTATTAAGGCCGATTCAATTGAAGATTTTGTAAACAAGAAGCGTCAAATAGAAATTAAAGATTCTGCTTATTATTACTTTTTGAATGTAAGCGATTTTAGAACTAAGGGCGAAGAGGAGCCATATGAGTTTGCTCGTCCCGATGCTTTCGATTTATATTCTAACATGAAGCAAGTTGAATATTTAAAACAGGTAAAAGAAGATCTTTACCGACAAGCTATTAAAAAAAATAAAATTATATATAACTATTAAATGCATAGGATGAAGAGGTTAACGATTATTAGATCTATTATTTTAATATTCCTCGCCGTATTGGTGAATACGAATATACATGCGCAAGATAATGTGATTGACGAAGTGGTGTGGGTAGTAGGCGATGAAGCTATTTTGAAATCTGATGTTGAAGAAGCACGTTTAAGTGCTTTGTATGAAGGACGCAAGTTGGATGGTGATCCCTATTGTGTCATTCCTGAAGAAATAGCTGTTCAAAAGCTTTATTTGCATCAAGCACGTTTAGATAGTATTGAAGTTCCAGAATCGGAGGTTATTCAACAAGTTGACTATATGACCAATCGTTGGATTCAAATGTTGGGATCACGTGAGAAGATGGAAGAGTACTTCTTTGAAAGTCAAAACAAAACTCCATCTCAAATTAGAGAAACGCTTCGCGAAAATGCACGTGAAGGACTTACAGTGCAAAAGATGCAACAAAAATTAGTTGGTGATATTAAAGTGACCCCATCAGAGGTAAGACGTTATTTCAAAGATATCCCTCAAGATAGTATTCCTTTTATTCCTACTCAAGTAGAGGTTCAGATTATTACTCTTCAACCTAAAATACCTATTTCAGAAATTGAAGATGTGAAGAGCCGATTGCGTGGCTATTCTGACCGTGTGCAAAATGGCGAAATTGATTTCTCTACACTTGCTCGTCTTTATTCTGAAGATAGAGGTACAGCAGTTCGTGGGGGCGAAACCGACTTTATGGGTAAAGGGGTAATGGACCCATCTTACGCTGCGGTTGCATTTGGTTTACAAGACCCTACAAAGGTGTCAAAAATTGTTGAGTCAGAGTATGGTTTCCATATTATTCAACTTATAGAAAAGCGCGGCGACCGTGTAAATACTCGTCACATTCTACTTCGTCCTAAAGTTTCAGATGACGATTTAATTGAAGCTTGTGCACGTCTAGATTCTATTGCAAATGATATACGTGTAGATAAATTTACTTTTGATCAAGCGGCTAGTGTATTATCTCACGATAAAGACACACGTAATAATCATGGTATTATGGTGAACACCAACTCGAGCGATGCTATGGCTACCTCTAGATTTCAAATGCAGGAATTGCCTCAAGATATCGCTAAGATTGTAGATAATATGAATGTTGGTGAGATATCTAAAGCATTTACTATGGTCAACGAAAAAGATGGCAAGGAAGTATGTGCTATTGTTAAGCTTAAAACTAGAATTGATGGACATAAAGCAACAATTTCTGATGACTACCAAAATTTAAAAGAGATTGTAGTTGACAAACGTCGTCATGAACTTTTGCAAAAGTGGGTTTTAGAAAAACAAAAACACACCTATGTGCGTATCAATGAGAATTGGAAAAACTGTGAATTCAAATATCCGGGTTGGATAAAAGATTAATGAGAAATAGAAACTATATATACAAAAGCATCCTCACGGGGATGCTCTGTTTGTTTGGAGCATTCTTGATATGGGCGCAAAATCCGCAAAAAAAAGAAGAGCCTAAAAAAACAAAGGTTATTCTACTACATGCCGATCAAGGAAGGGCTGATAAGGCTTTACTTCCTGATGTGCAGATATTGGTAGGGTCGGTAAAGCTTCGTCAAGATAGTATGTATATGTATTGTGATAGTGCGCTGATCTTTGAGACAACGAATTCTGTTGAAGCTTTTGGAAATGTGCGCATGGAGCAAGGTGATACGCTATTTATATATGGCGATTATCTTTATTATGATGGTATAGCGCAATTGGCCCAACTTCGAGAGAATGTGAAGATGATTAATCGTGAAACCACCCTACTTACAGATAGTTTAAACTACGATCGCATTTACGATTTGGGATACTATTTTGAAGGGGGCACCTTGCTCGACGAAGATAATGTACTAACATCAGATTGGGGAGAATACAGCCCGGCCACAAAGCAATCTGTGTTCAATCACGATGTAAAGCTTGTCAATCCTAAGTTTATTCTTACATCAGATACTCTTCAATACAATACAGAATCTAAAGTTGCTACTATCCTAGGCCCCTCAGATATTTATAGTGATGAGAATCATATTTACTCTGAGCGAGGAATATATAATACACTTACCGAACAAGCCGAGCTGCTAGACCGTTCTGTCTTAACTAATGATGGCAAACAGCTTACGGGTGATAGTTTGTTTTATGATCGTTTGCTGGCTATTGGCGAAGCATTCGAAAACGTATTGATGACAGATACTTTAAATAAGAATCTGCTGAAGGGTGATTATTGCTATTACAACGAACTCGCCGATAGTGCTTTTGCTACTAAACGTGCAGTTGCTATCGATTATTCTCAAGGCGATAGTTTGTATGTACATGGCGATACGTTGATGATGGTTACATACTTCCCGGAAACCGACTCTATGTATCGAGAGATGCGCGTTTATCACAAAGTTCGAATGTTTAGAACCGATGTGCAAGGGGTTTGTGATTCATTGGTTTATAACTCTCAAGATTCTTGTATGACCATGTATTACGATCCTATAGTTTGGAATTACAACCAACAATTGTTGGGCGAAGAAATCAAAGTCTATATGAATGATTCAACCATCGATTGGGCACATATCATCAATCAAGCTTTGGCTGTTGAGATGAAGGATTCTATTCATTACAATCAGATGGCTGGGCGAGAGATGAAGGCTTTCTTTGAAAATGGCGAAATGCATAAGGTCGAGGTTATTGCAAATTTACTTCTTGCTTTCTACCCCGAAGAGGAAAAAGATAGTACTTTGATTGGTTTAAATTACGGCGAAGGGAGTCTTCTGCACATGTTCTTGGAGGATAGAAAGATGAAGAAAGCGGTGATGATTGGTAAATCCAATGGCACCCTTTATCCATTAGATCAAGTTCCTGCCGATAAAATGAAACTACCTTCATTTGCATGGTTCGATTATATACGTCCGCTCGACGAGGAAGACATCTTTGTATGGCGTGGCAAAAAAGCAGGCGAGCAATTGCAAAAATCTACTCGTCGCTCTTCCAATGTAGAAAATAAACGTGATTTAATTAAACAATAACGATTATGGGACTATTCAAAAGTGGGATGAATAAACCCCGTAGGTTTAATCATCAGTATATATATTACGATGAACGCAAAGAAAAATTGGATAAGCGCGTAGAAGATAATAAACGTGAGTTAGGTATGGCTCCAGAAAAAGAATTTACCCCCGAAGATATTCGAGGTAAGTTTGTAGAAGGAACTAAACACCTAAAACGAAGAAAAGAAAGTGGCCGCAAACCACTTCATTACGGTATTATTCTTGTTGTAATTATCTTGCTAGGTTATCTTTGGTATTGCTTGCACAACGATACTTGGCTCTTTTGATTTTAATAAACATCTATTATGAGTGATATCATTCAGTTGTTGCCCGACTCGGTGGCCAATCAGATAGCTGCTGGTGAGGTAATACAACGACCTGCATCTGTTATTAAAGAGTTGGTTGAAAACGCAATTGATGCTGATGCTAAGCATATTCAGGTACTTGTTACAGATGCCGGAAAGACTTCAATACAAGTGATTGATGATGGAAAAGGTATGTCTGAGACTGATGCTAGGCTTGCCTTTGAGCGTCATGCTACTTCTAAAATTCGTGCTGCGGCCGATCTTTTTGCTCTGCATACTATGGGCTTTCGCGGTGAGGCGCTAGCCTCTATAGCTGCTGTGGCTCATGTAGAATTAAAAACCCGATTAGCTTCTGAAGAGCTAGGAACAAAAATTACTATTGCCGGTTGCAAGGTAGAAGAACAAGAAGCTATATCTTGCTCTGTAGGTAGTAATTTCTCTGTGCGAAATCTCTTTTTTAATCTACCAGCACGTCGCAAGTTTTTAAAAGCCAACTCTACCGAGCTAAGCAATATACTTGCTGAATTTGAACGCATTGCCTTAGTGCATCCCGATGTTGCCTTCTCGCTTTACAGCAACGAATCTGAGTTGATTAATTTCCCAGTTTCCTCTATCCGTCAACGCATTATATCGGCATTTGGTAAAAAACTCAATCAATACCTGTTGAATGTAGATGTAGACACCTCGCTCATCAAAATTACAGGTTATATCACTAAGCCGGAGTCTGCACGCAAAAAAGGAGCAAACCAATATTTGTTTGTCAATGGTCGCTACATGCGTCATGGGTATTTTCATAAAGCGGTTATGGAAGCTTATAATCAACTCATTCCGGCAGGCGATCAGATATCTTACTTCTTGTATTTTCAAGTTGATCCGGCCAATATTGATGTTAATATACATCCTACCAAAACAGAGATTAAATTTGAGAACGAACAAGCTATTTGGCAAATCATATCTGCTGCTGTAAAAGAATCGTTGGGCAAGTTTAATGCTGTGCCAACGATAGATTTTGATACTGCCGATATGCCAGATATACCTTCATTCGAACAAAATAATGATTTTGTGCAACCTCAAGTTCATTACAATAGCGATTTCAATCCATTTAAGTCTTTTCCTGGTGAGTCTTCATCATCATCTTCAAGAACACAGTATGAAAGAGCTTCGGTGGTAGATGATTGGCAAAAATTATATGGTGAAAGTGGTAGGCCAAGTAAAATGAACACGATGGATTTGCCCGATGAGCCGTTGGATGAACCGAATGAAACTTCTATACCAACAGAGACTATTCAAGCTGCATCATCATTGTACACACAATCTGCAACGGTAGAAACTAGTTCTCGCTATCTTCAACTCAAAGGTCGCTTTATTCTTACCTCTGTAAAATCAGGATTGATGTTGATTGATCAGCATCGGGCACACGTACGAGTGTTGTTCGATCGCTATTTAAATCAAATCACTCAAAAAAAAGGTAACTCTCAGGGAATGTTGTTTCCCGAGATATTGCAAATACCTGCTTCGGAAGTAGCAGTACTCGACAGTATAAATGAAGAGCTTACATCGCTTGGATTCGACATAAGCAATTTGGGAGGTGGAAGCTATGGTATCAACGCAATACCCGATGGTATAGAAGGATTAAATCCTGTTGAGTTAATACAAAACATGATTCATACTGCCTTAGAGAAAGGTTGTGATGTGCGCGAAGAGGTGCAAAGCTTGCTTGCTCAAACTATGGCTAAATCTTCTGCTATCGTTTATGGGCAAGTACTTACTACTGCTGAGATGTCTAATTTAATAGACTCTCTATTTGCTTGCCAGTTTCCCAATTATACCCCCGACGGTAAAATTGTGCTTCACACTATTAAGGAGGATGAAATAGATAAAATCTTTAAGTAGCCCTAGAAAAGAAATAATATAGAATCCGAATTACCATACATTGGCAGTTCGGATTTTTCTTTTTTCTTTCTTTATACTTTTCCTTATTTCCTTTTTGTTTGGAGCGTCATATAATGTGTTGAATATGAGATATATTATATCTTGTTTCAAAAGTATATCATTTTACCATGTAAACTTCAACATTCTATCTGTAGAATGATTAGGATAAGCCTCAAAATTGTTACAGTTTTGACTACCAATTTATATAGACTTAAAAAAGAGATTTGTGAGATGCTGATCAAATAAAAAAAGGCAGCCGCCATATCTAGCAACTGCCTATCATTATTATAGTACTTTTAAATGTTTATTCTTGAAAGCGTTTAGCTTGTTCAGCTATCAACTCTGCATCTTCAAAGTAGTTAATCTTCATCGAACGACGCACATCTGCTAAAGTGTCTGCTGCAGCTTCTCTTGCTACTTCGCATCCTTTTTTAAGCATCTCATAAATAGCAGGGATATCCTTTTCAAATTCTTTTCTTTTCTCACGTATAGGACCAAGTTCCTCTTCCATAATAGCACCCAAGAACTTTTTCACTTTCATATCACCCAATCCACCTCTTTGATAGTGTGCTTTCAACTCTTCAAGGCATGGATATTCGTCTAGGTATCTTTCAAAATGTTCGGGGCGACAGAATGCATCTAAGTAAGTAAATACCGTATTTCCCTCAATCTTTCCAGGGTCTTGCACACGAAGATGATCGGGATCAGTATACATGCTCTTAATCTTCTTTTGAAGTTCATCGGCAGACTCAGATAGGTAGATGCAATTTCCTAACGATTTACTCATTTTGGCCTTACCGTCGGTGCCAGGAAGACGCAAACAAGCTGCATTGTCGGGCAATAAGATTTCAGGTTCTATCAATGTTTCTCCATAAATGTGGTTGAAACGGCGCACTATCTCGTTAGTTTGCTCCAACATTGGCTTTTGATCTTCGCCCACCGGTACTGTTGTTGCTTTGAATGCTGTGATATCTGCCGCTTGACTGATAGGATATGTAAAGAAGCCAACAGGAATGCTGCTTTCAAAATTACGCATTTGTATTTCAGTCTTCACCGTAGGGTTGCGTTGTAGGCGCGACACGCTAACTAGGTTCATGTAGTAGAACGATAGTTCGCACAACTCCGCAATTTGTGATTGAATGAAGATAGTAGATTTAGTAGGGTCGATGCCACAAGCTAAATAGTCTAGTGCAACTTCAATAATGTTTTGGCGCACTTTTTCAGGATTATCCACATTGTCTGTCAACGCTTGTGCGTCAGCAATCATGATGAAAATCTTATCAAACTCACCCGAATTTTGAAGTTCTACTCTTCTTTTAAGCGAACCCACATAGTGACCTATATGAAGCTTGCCGGTTGGGCGGTCGCCCGTCAATATAATTTTTTCCTTTTTCATGGGTTTACATTTTTTTAATAGCCACAAAGATAATTATTTTATGACTAGCAAAAGATATACTTACCAGATAAAATGAAAATCAAAACATTAACTTTGTGGTTGTGTTATAAATCAATTAAAACTATTTGTATATGCTTATTCTTCTGTCATGTGCCAAAACAATGGGCACCACTACCAAAACAGTAGTTCCATTCACCTCTATACCGCAGTTTCAGCGCAATGCAGATGAAATAGCTATGCTGATGACTCAATATAGTATTGAAGATTTGGAGAAATTACTACATGTTAATTCTAAGATAGCGGTAGAGAATTTTAAGCGATATCAAGAGTTTCACTCCAATGATACATCTCATTTGTTGCCAGCCCTTTTAGCCTATACAGGCATAGTGTTCAAGCGACTTAATCCTAAAGACTTTTCGTTGCAGGATTTTGAGTATGCCCAATCTCATTTACGCCTCACTTCTTTTTGTTATGGCTTGTTGCAACCACTCGATATGATTCGTTCTTATAGGTTGGAAGGAAATGTTAAGCTGCCTGAGTTTGATGGACAAACACTATTTGCCTATTGGCGAGCTTATTTGACTGATGTTTTAATAGCCGATGTGCAACAATCGGGTGGGGTGTTGTGCAATCTTGCCAGTGATGAGATGAAAGGATTGTTTGATTGGTCGCGTATAGAAAACTCTGTGAAAATCATTACTCCTGAATTCTCAGTGATTAAAAATGGTAAAAAAACAACGATTGTAATTTATACCAAGATGATGCGTGGCGAGATGGCACGTTTTATTTTAAAAAACCGCATCACAACTTTAGAGGGTTTAAAAAGTTTTGAGAGCGAAGGTTTTCACTATGATAATAATTTATCTACCGAAACATCTCCGATATTTTTATTGCATACATGATGATTGCATATCATCAAGGAGTGTTTTGAAACTGATTTCAGTTTTAAGCTAATTTGTTAATACAAAATTAACACTAACGTTCTGTGTTGATAATCAGTTACTTTTATAGTTTTAGGTAAATTTGTTGCGAAAAATAGTTGTGAAAGTTTTGCATATATCAAAATAAACCATACCTTTGCAACGCTTTTGAAAGGAAAGTGTACGGGCGCTTAGCTCAGCTGGTTCAGAGCATCTGGTTTACACCCAGAGGGTCAGCGGTTCGAATCCGTTAGCGCCCACTTAATAAACCGAACACTTTCCTAAAAATCAAAAGGGCGCTTAGCTCAGCTGGTTCAGAGCATCTGGTTTACACCCAGAGGGTCAGCGGTTCGAATCCGTTAGCGCCCACTCAATAAAAAGGTCTTTATAGCATTGCTGTAGAGACCTTTTTTGTTGCACTCATTTGTTGCTTCCGGCGCGTGCGGCAACGGCTACATAAGTGGGTACTGCTTTATTGAATTTAGCCAGTGGCTTTTCTATGATTAGGCAGTGTGTTATCTTACGTTTCGCACTTCCTAATCAATAACTGAATTCAACTTCTCAAAATAGCTACTATTGTGTAGAAGCAATCTTTAGTAGACTTCATTTTATCTAAACAACTCATCGGTAGCTACCTCTAAAACATATATTGGTTGAGGCTCTTTATTCTCTAGTGTTTCGCCATCTCCTTGTCCGCTACTCTGAACAAATAGGTGTAGAGCCTGTTGCTTCTTCCATAGTTCCACATCGTGCATAGGTTCCCAAGCATCTACCGAAAAATCAGTTAGCTGTTTTGTCTGCCAATTGTCGGTATTATTGATATTGCTATATGCTATTGATACCTTACTTCCCAGCTTTTCATCGCGAAAGATATAGTAAATGTCTTGTTCGTTGATAACTAATCTCGGTCTAGCGATAGGTATTCGCTTGGTGCCACCGCCTTTTAAGGTAAAAGGTTCGGTGCGGTGGCCTACTTGGCAATTGTTCCAAGATGTGCCATCGTGCCAGATAAGTCTGTATTGTGGTATTTCACTATCAGTATCTCGCCAATAAGTTGCGATATAGGGGTTGCCGTCCTTGTCTGTGCTCATGCTTGTTTGATTGATTAGTTCACTCTCTTGTGGAATGATACAAGCGTATTCGGCATTTTCTTGAGTAATGGGAAGATTGTATTGCTCTCCGTTTGTTTTATGCCAGGTCAACCCATTGTCGTCCGATTGAGCATAGCACATGTCGTGGTTGGTCTCTACCATCCAAGTCTCCCGCCACACCCACGATAGATGTATTGTCCCCTGCTTATCTATATAAAGCTGCCAATAAGCATTGCGTTTATCTTCACCATCTATTAAGTTGTTGTGTAGTCTTTCCCATTGCTTAACATCAGTATTATAGCGATTCATAACTAAATTGCCACGTCCGGAAGCGCCTGAACGATAAACGAACAATAAATCTCCATTGTGTAAAGTGTAAAATTCCGGATAAGTTACATTGTGTTCGTTGTCTCCAGTCATGTTTATTTTATCGCCCATGTCGAGCGAGTAGGGAGTAGTGCTTCTGCAATAATTCAGTGGATGCCCATGGTGGTCGAAGGCTAAATGAATGTAACCATCTTTATCTACAGCCATACAGGCCACATTGTGCGCATCATTTATATTGCCTTGATAAGGAGTTCGTTTCAATGTCCATGCATCCGAATTTAACTTTCGCTTGCCAACTACAAGATATCCTTCATTGTCGTAATAGCAAATATATTGTTCGTCTTGAAATGTGGTTAATGCATTGTTGCGAAAAACGGTTGTATTGATGGATGTGCCACTAAAGCCTTTACTTACCTCCACTAATCGTTGCGCATGAATGGGGAGTGTTGTAAAAACTAGTAAGAAGATTGCTATAATGTGTTGTATAATACATTTTGTATTTAATCGCAAATATATTCTTTTTCTACCTGTTTTCATTTCTTCTTGCCCACATTATTAAACACGATAGAAGGCTTGATAGAAAGACTGACATAACCCCATTGTGCAAAACGTGTTTTTTCTCCACCCACACCTTTTACGATACGCACATTCTCATTCACAAAATAAAGGTCATATCCAGCCTCTAGCGATAGCCATTCATTGGCTTTGTGTTTAATAATGAAATCTAGTTCGCTGCCTAGGCTTTTTCCGTCTAGATCGGCAGATTGTACGGCCGTTTGAAAGTGGTGAAATATGCCTTCGATAGATGAGCGCTTTTTATTGAATGTAAATAGTAGTCCACCATAAATGTCCTGCAAACCGCGGTTGCCGGTAGAGTTCCAATAATCCATTGTTCCGTTAAAATCGTGATTACCTCTAAAGAGATGTACAAAACCTTTCTGTATACCATTATCCGGGTCCTTATCTCCCGAAATATATTCATAGCCAAGAGCTAGTGATAGAGAGCGAATAATTTTGTAGGAGGCATTACCCACAAGGTAGAAGCTTTTCTGTTTGTCTAGTTGTCCCTTGTGTATCACCTTTCCGCATTGATAATATCCTTCTATAAAAAGCTCAAGCGGAAACGACTGTGGTTGGTACTTCATTGTTCCGCCCATAGTGAATTGGTGGTAGTGCTTATGTTCTTTATAGTTGGCTCTGCCTTTGGTGGCAATGGTGTCTTGATTGGATATAGCTACACCAATAGCCGAAACGGTAACTTGCTTGGATAGTTGCTTCGATAGCCATAGTATCTCCATGTATCTATACTTCATTACGGGGTCATAATAAGTCTCTTGCGAAATGTCTTTATTGTTGGAGTAGGAGAATCCAAAATCTACCAAGAAGTCATTCTTGAGATTGTATTTCAGCATCATGATATCAAACGCATTGCCTGTATTGCTCCAGTTTGAGGGGCTAAATAGTTTTCTTTCATCATAGCGCAGTGGCATACGTCCTATCTTGGCGACAAATCCTGGTAGCATTTTTATCTCACCCCAAGCCTCGTATACACCAACAGAAGGATTGTCTGTGTTGCTTCCAGATTCTCCCCAAGTGCGAGAATCTTGGAGTGTGACTTGCATTTTCAGTAAGTCATTAGAGAAGGAAGCCCCAATGCGGGTGCGCTGATTAACAAAGAAGCCTGCTTTGTTGCTGGTGATAATGGGTTTGCCATAACCGTTGCGATATTCTGCACGTGGGCGTAGTTCGCCATAAACTGTTATGTCTTGGGCTTGTATAAAGCCCGAGGCTAAAGATATGATACTTGCAAATAATGCTCGTTTACATAATGATATTTTTCTCATAAGACTAAAAATAAACTTTTAATGAGTGTTCGTGATTTACGTTCACTGCAAATTATTGCTTAGTTTTAGATTGCATTGATGTTGTGTTTTCCCAAAATGCGTTTTGCATGGGTTGGCTCCTGTGATTAAGGCGTCTGCTGTATTGCGATAAAAAGATAGCCTAATACTTCTGATTATGATATACAATTTGTGAATACAAAAGTAATTTATATAAATTAAAATAATGTAAAACGGCAAGTTTATTTGTTATGTTAGTCAAATGATGTGTTTTTAATTTGAATGTAATTATCTGAATATTAGTTTATTGTAGCCTTTTGTATGGTTTTTTGTGTTAAATCAAAGAATACTTACTTGTTAAAACGTGAAATTGAAAGTGATTAAGTAAATTCTTATCTATTTTTATTAAACAAGATGGCTCATGATGTGTTGTATTGATATAGAATCTTTGTATAAGCAATTTTTAATAACCTAAAAACCATGGCCATTAGACTTAATTCATATCGCCCACTTTGCATCAATGAATATGGCAGAAATGCCATTATGCGATATGATCTTCCACCTTTCATTGACTCTTCGTGTAGAAGAGACCCAGATTTAGAAAACGAATATCCCTCGATGACCTCTTTATGTAGAGGTGAAAACTTTGCTCCTACCTTGTCAGTAGGAGATATTGTAGTATATATGACAAGAACTGGTGATTATGGAGCTTTTTCTTCTGGTAATAGGGTGCTGACGGCTATATTAGAAGTAGTGGAAATATATGATAATCATTTTGACGCTGCCCAATGGTATGAGAAGCATGGTGTAGCTCTTCCGAGTAATTGTATTGTACCTGGTAATCCTCCATATGAATGGAGCCAAACAGCTGGAGTGAATAGTAGGGATTTTGATAATGTGGCCGAATGGGATGCTTTTTATCAGGCTCGTTCGCGAAGGATTCCTGTATTTATTCGTGCTGAAAAGATATATTGTGAGTTATATTCTCCGCCTGTATTGACCAACGCAATGTTGATTGATATTTTCGGAAGAGTGCCCCGCACGCAGACCCCTCCTACAATTAGTGAACATCAATTTGATAAGCTTCTTCACGCAATAGGGTTAGAGTTGCATATGATGATTTAGGTATTGTGATTGATTGGGTTTGGATAGCTATATATATTTATGGAGCTAAATTCTTCTATAGATTTATATAGCTATTTTGCATGAATATGCTGTTCTGATAATTATATGATTTATTATCATGAACAAAAAAAGCCACTCTCACGAGCGGCTTCTATTCCTATTGTTAACTTTAAAATCTAATACTTATGAAAAAACATAATGCAAATGTAGTATTATCAATGATATAAGCAATAGATGCATTATGAAACGCCCTTATTTATAACATGGTTTAATGAGTATAACCAGTATGTTAACAATTAACGATGGTAGTGTTAATTATTAACTGTGTTGATTGAGTTCTGTAGGGTTATTAGTGTAGATAATACAGAAAAGCCTCGATAATCAATGATTATCGAGGCTTTCTCTTTAAGTGATCCGCCTGGGGCTCGAACCCAGGACCCCAACATTAAAAGTGTTGTGCTCTACCTGCTGAGCTAGCGAATCAATCCTTATTGGCATATCAGTTATTTCCTGATTGCGAGTGCAAAGGTAGTGAGTTTTTCCATATCTGCAAGCGTTTGCCTAATAAAAATATATGAAAAAACCTTTCGATTTATTTACCTTCCTGGTTATCAGTAATCTGCATTTCATCTTCTATTATCTTTTCTTTCTGAATAATGAAGCGTTGATAGTAAGCGAGCATCAAAGTTGTGAGCGGAAGAGCAATAATCATGCCTAGCATTCCCATTAAAGATCCCCAAATTGAAAGTGATAAAAGAATGATGGCGGGGTTTAATCCGGTTATCTTTCCCATAATTTTAGGCACAATTAAGGTGTCTTGTATTATTTGTACTACAATAAATACGGCTGTTGCCGATGCTAAGATAATCCAGAAGTTGCCTCCAGTGTCGGCTGCTTTAAGAATGGATAGCAATATTGTAGGAATAAAACCTATAAGTTGCAGATAAGGCACCATATTGAGTGCGCCAATAAATAAACCTAATCCAATGGCAAGAGGGAAGTCGATAATGATAAAACCTATACTAAATAAGATGCCTACGCAAAGTGCTACCAATCCTTGCCCTCTAAAGTAAGTATTCATGCCATTTTGCAAATCGCTTACCAGATTGGTGGCAAACTTGCGATATTTTACAGGAAGCAGAGTAACCCATCCGCCCGATAGCGCTTCATAGTCGATAAGTATGAACACTACATATAGTAATATAATGAATGAAGCAAAGATGCTAAATAGAATATTAAGCGAGTCGGCTAAGAATGTCCAAACCTTGGGTACGGCATTTTTTAAAGCATCTTGCACAGCTTGTTCGCTAAAGAATTTATTGATGGTTTGAACATCCAAATTTTCTTTTATAAACTCTGAAAGCGTGGTGGGGATGTGTGGCGAATGATTAAAACCGCTTGTGAGGTAAGTAAATAATAGATTATTTACTCGGCCAAACTCTTCAATCATTGGAGGCACAATTAAAATGAAGAATCCAAATCCGACTATTGTGATAGAGAGGATAGCGCATATAGTAGCTAATACGCGGTTTTTTACTCGTAGTTTAAACTGGAAAAACTTGACAAGTGGATAAAGCATATAAGCGATAAGCCATGCAATGAAGAAAGGCAGAAGTACGCCGCTTAGTCTATCTGTCAAGATAAGTACGCCGATAGCCAATATTAAACATATCACACCACGTATAAAGCTATCAAATGTTATTTTCTTTTTTTCCATAGATTGAATGTGTATTTGTATTTTGTAACTTCCTTATTTAAACTCTTGCCAGCATGTTGGCAAGCTTTTGCCTCTAGTTTGGCAAGGTGTTGCCTATCCCTTGGCAAAGTTGTGCCAAGGGATAGGCAAAGTATTGGCACAAAATAGATGTTTTGTTGAAGAAGCTATTCAGTTTTGTCCTTCTCAACAGCTTCATTGTAGCACACGCGGCATAGAGGTTCGTACTCGGCAGTTTCGCCCAGCATCACTTGCTTATCGTTTTTTACTGTGCGATGCGAGAATGAAGCTAGTTGACCGCATTTTACGCAAATGGCATGAACCTTTGATACTTCATCGGCAATGGCACAAAGCCCTGGCATTGGTCCAAACGGTTTGCCGCGAAAGTCCATGTCAAGTCCGGCAATGATAACGCGTATCCCATTGTTGGCCAGCTCGTTGCATACGTCTACCAATCCCTCGTCAAAAAACTGTGCTTCGTCTATGCCCACAACATCTATTTCGGAAGTGAATAAAAGAATACTTGCCGAAGAATCAATAGGCGTTGAGGCTATTGAAGTAGCATCATGCGATACAACTTCAGCATCAGAATAGCGTGTGTCGATAGCCGGTTTGTATATCTCTACACGTTGGCGAGCAAAGTTTGCACGCTTCAATCGTCTGATTAATTCTTCTGTTTTACCCGAGAACATTGAGCCACAAATTACCTCAATACGTCCTCTTCTGCGAGTTTCATGTAAGTGGTCTTCCGAAAATAGTACCATAATTAATGCTATGTTTTTTATTTAAAAGCAAAAATAGTACTTTTATACACTTAGCCACAGCATTTCATTATTTTATTTCTACATTTGCACTGTATTCAGATAGTTAATTGCATGGATTTAAAGTCTCTTTTAGTCGAAATAGAACTAGATGTTCGCGAATTGAAGTATTTGGCAGGCTCCTTTGAGACTCTTCAAAATGATGAAGAGCTAAAGAATTTGTTACAAATTAAGATTCGAAATGCACAAGGTAAGTTAGAGGAGATGTTATTGCAAATAGATAATATACAACCTGCAGTAGTTAAAGAATCTGTTGTGATTGAAGAACAGTTCTCTTCAAATGAAGTGTCCTCAGTTGAAACTGTAGCAACATTGCAACCTGAAGAATTGTTAGAGGATGTTGATGAAACTGTCAATGAATCAGAGTTTGAAGAAGAGCTTGATGATAATGAACTTGAAGATGACGAGATTGTCTCCAAAGTAGATAAAGTGAAGTCGTCCTCTTTGGGTATTATAGGAGAACAGCTTCGTGCACCGGGCGATTTAAGGCGCTCAATTAGTTTAAATGACTCGTTTAGATTTTCGCGAGAGTTATTTGACGGGGATAGCGAAGTTATGAATCGTG
>CAMTOV010000028.1 GCA_947074235.1 uncultured Bacteroides sp.
CTATAGCATTCCAGTAAAACTGACTACATCCCAATCCATCTTTCTCTGTATAATTAATAAAATTATCTTGTTCACGATTGTAGTAAGACAATCCATTGATGGTAGATACCCAAATATTACCCAATTTATCTTCACGAATACCCCTCACGCTATTGTTCACCAATCCATCATCCGTAGTCAAAGCTTTAAAAAGATAATCACCATCTTTATCTAAATAGGATTGATATAGACCATAACCATTACTACCAACCCAGATTATACCATCACTTGATTCGGTTATATAAGTAACACGTTCCCGTACTTTCGATTCGGGTTCATCGAGTTTGTTACGCCACAACTGGTAAACAACACGAGGTGCATTTATGGTATGCAAATCAATGCGACAAAGCCCAGAAGATAGTCCAATCCATAAATGATTATCACGATCTATGCAGTAGCCCGCGCAACCTTCTATTCCTCCCATATTGAGCCCTTTGAAAGGTTCAATAATCTGACCAGTATTCAACATATAAACATATATATTAGAAGAAGTACCTACCCAAATGGCATTATTGAAAGAGTCATAACACAGCACACCTACAAATCCAATAGAGAAATCATCGTAATCGGGATGATAAATATGATTAAAAACTATGTTATTTCGTGAGCTGGGATCTATCCAACCGATACCACCGCCCCATGTACCAACCCACAAACGGTCCTTATCATCTGTAGTAAAACAGCTCACTGAATTATGCGACAATGATGCAGGACGCTCAGTAGTATAGTGAGTAAAATAGTTATCATTCTTCGCTTTACGATTCAATCCTCCTTCTACCGTTCCCACCCACAATGTGCCATCAGTATCTTCAAAAATAGCGTTAACAGGATTCTTAGAAATACTAGTTGGATGAGAAGGTGAGTGTGAATAATTCTCTACATAAAGTTTACGACGCGAAATTTTATTCAACCCTCCAACTTCAGTTCCAATCCAAACTACATCTCCATCGGTAAGCATACAGTTAATAAAATCGCAATTCAGACGATTGGAAAGGTGGAAGTTTGCTTCGGATACATTGCAATCCTTATCTATACGCTCAAAGCTATCAGTAGTGGCATTATAAACATTAATACCCTTAAGAGTTGCCACCAACAAAAAATGATCATTAGTTTCAGTAATATCGGTAATAAAATTTTGTGAAAGAGAAGTAGAAACATAAGGATCATGCATATAAGTACGCATAGAGCCATTGCGAAGATTAAAGCGAAACAGACCCAAAATGGTACCCACCCAGAGTTCGTTTTCTTTGGGATAGATGGATTGAACACGTGCATTGGCAAAAGGCATCTCTAGGAATGGAGCTGCCGAACTGTCTAAATTATACATTTCAGCATTTTCTTTCAACGAAATAACTTGAATACCACTGTTGAATAGCACCATATCATCTACCTCGGCAATTGTTTTTACGGCATCATTAGATTCGGGCAATTCGTATACTTTCAAAATTTGCTTTACATCTCCCTGAGCATTGAAGTGAATTCTATAAAGAGCATTATCTGAAGCTAACCAAAGATGACCGCTTTTACTCTTATATATATATTGTATAGGGAGATTGCTAAAAGAGAGAAATTGTCCTTCGAAACTAGATACTTGTTCAATATCGAGTGTATAGATATTAATAACATCGATACCCATCTCACCACCTGTCCAAATACGTCCAAAATCGTCTTCACAAAGAGTGCGCACAAAGTTGCTGCGGAGATTGGTGCGAATTGAGCCCATATTACATACCATGAAGTCATAGCCATCGTAGCGTGTCACTCCTTCCCCGGGATTGGCAATCCACAAAAACCCCCTACTATCTTTAAGCAGATCATCTACAAAGTTGCAAGGCAAGCCCTCATTCATACACATGGTTGTGAAGTTATGATGTTCGGCCCAACTTTTTGAACGCTCATTGGCAGAAATAAACGTAACGCGAACTGTAATAAACAGAAGTATAAAAAGAAAAAATCGTACCATAAAAGTGTTTTCCAAATATTAGCGAATAATACGCATAAAATAGTTTTCAACAAGAAATTGCAGAAAAGACATATTTATCAATACAGTGCCAACAGGTTTAATTTAATTGTAAGAACTTAGATTTTAAATGGCCCTATATTTTTTAGCAAAGATATATTAAAGAAGTACACTAGAAAGCTTTTCAGTGTCAAATTACACTCAATTATCCTTATGTCCACCCATATTAGATGTTTGTCCACCATCTACATGGTCAACCATTTTATATTTGTGACATCAAATTAATCACAATGCTATGAATATTTCATCTTTTAAATCAAGTATATTCAAATTCGGTGTTTTTTATAAGACCGTAGGATTAGTGCTATTATTAGTAGCTATCGCTATTGTTTATTATTCTTTTCAAACACCTACATGCAGCTCTATCATACCTAGTAGCAATCCTTGGATAGACAATTATTCAGCTATTGCTGGAATGGAGCATTATAAATCATGGGGCACCTACAATGTACACGATCCTGCCTGTAAAAAAATAGGCGACACATATTATATGTATTCTACAGATGCTATTTTTGCCGAAAACAAAAAGGAGGCGAAAGAAAAAGACATTCCTTTGGGATATATACAAATGCGAAAATCGAAAGATCTAGTAAATTGGGAGTTTATTGGCTGGGCTTTTCCTGAAATCCCAACTGAGGCAATAAAATGGGTGCATCAACAAGCCAATGGCAAAGGAGCAACCAATATATGGGCCCCTTATCTTATTGAATATAATGGAATCTACCGATTGTATTATTGCGTTTCGGCTTTCGGACTCAACACTTCATATATCGGCATGGCAGAATCAAACTCACCAGAGGGACCATGGCAAAGCCGTGGCTGTGTAGTGAAAACCGGAAAAGGAGATGTGATGAACGCAATTGACCCTTCGGTAATTGAAGATCCTAAAAACGGTAAATGGTGGATGCACTATGGTTCATACTTCGGTGGATTATTTTGCATGGAGCTCAATCCCGAAACAGGTTTAGCAGCTACACCTCACGATCAAGGGCACTTAATAGCGCGTCGTGCTGATTATAAAAAAGACAACTTAGAGGCACCCGAGATTATCTATCATCCAGAGCTAAAAAAGTATTTCCTCTTTACATCCTACGACCCATTGATGACAACTTACAACATACGGGTGGCCTATTCGGACAAACCCGAAGGACCATTTAAGGATTTCTATGGACAGGATATAAAGGATACAACCAATAATGTACCTATTATTGTAGCTCCCTATCGTTTTAACAACCATCCAGGTTGGGCTGGTACAGCTCATTGTGGTATCATTGATGATGGCAATGGCCATTATTTCATGGCGCATCAAGGACGCCTTTCTCCTGATAATCAAATGATGGATTTACATGTTCGTAAAATATACTTCACAGAAAGCGGTTGGCCAGTAGTATCACCACAACGTTATGCAGGAACACCTAGTAGGGATTTTGAACGAGATGATTTAGTGGGCGAATGGGAAATCATACGCATCTCAGAACCTCCCCTAGTACGCGATCTTATCGCAGGACAGATACTTTGGGGTGAGGGCGAACTTCGCAAAAACGAACAAGCCCTATCGACGATAGTAAAATTCGAGAAAGAGGGTGCCGCAGGAGTATCTAATTGGACTTTTAATAAACGAAAACAAAGCCTCAACATAAAATCGGACAATGAAGAAATTAGCCACCTAATAGTGATGGCAGGTCAAGACTGGGAGAATGAAACAGAAACAATCCTATTCACCGGTCTAGATAAAGCAGGCTATACAGTTTGGGGGAAAAAAGTAAAGTAATATATTTAAAATTGCTATTATACCATGAAATTACACAAAACATTTTTGGCGGCGGCAGCAATCGCCGCAGGCATGACCATTCATGCACAAGAGGTTTCTAACCTAGTTATCCAAACCAATAAAATAGGAGCACCAATACAACCCACCATGTATGGTTTGTTTTTTGAAGACATCAACTATGCTGCTGACGGAGGGCTATATGCCGAACTCATTAAAAACCGTTCATTCGAATTTCCTCAAAATTTCATGGGATGGAGCACGTTCGGCAACATACAATTAATGAATGATGGACCATTTAATCAGAATCCACATTACGTGCGCCTTAGCAATGCTGGTCACAATCATAAGCATACCGGATTAGAGAATGAAGGATTTTTCGGGATAGGTATAACCCAAGGTGATGAATATCGTTTTTCGGTATGGGCACGTGGCAAAGACCAAAAAATTCGAATAGAGCTTATAAAAAACAATACCATGGAAGAGGGGCAAGCATTTGTCATAGAAACCATTGACATTACATCGGATGATTGGAAACAGTACGAATTGGTTTTCACTTCACCTCTCACAGAACTGAAAGCTCACTTACGTATCTTTTTGGAAAGTACGGGAACGGTTGATTTGGAACATATATCTCTCTTCCCTGTTGATACCTACAACGGACATAAAAACGGACTTCGCAAAGATTTGGCTCAAGCATTGGCCGAGACTAATCCAGGTGTATTCCGCTTTCCCGGCGGTTGTATTGTTGAAGGCACCGACCTCGAAACACGCTATGATTGGAAGAAGTCTGTTGGTCCGGTAGAAAATCGTCCATTAAACGAAAACCGTTGGCATTATACTTTCAAACATCGATTTTTCCCCGATTACTTTCAATCTTATGGCCTTGGGTTTTATGAATACTTCTTACTTTCAGAAGAAATGGGAGCCGAGCCACTTCCTATTGTAAGCTGTGGTCTTTCTTGCCAATTTCAAAATGAAGATGCACATACCCATGTAGCAGTCTGCGATTTGGACAGTTACGTACAAGATGCGCTAGACCTAATTGAGTTTGCCAACGGTGATGTAAATACAACTTGGGGGAAAGTACGAGCAGAGATGGGACACCCAGCATCATTCAACTTAAAATACTTAGGTGTTGGCAACGAACAATGGGGACCAGAATATCCAGAACATTTAATGCCTTTTGTGACAGCTATTCGCAAAGCTTATCCAGATATCTTGATTATCGGCAGTTCAGGTCCCGACTCGGAAGGTAAACAGTTTGAGTACTTGTGGCCTGAAATGAAAAAAATTAAGGTTGACTTAGTGGATGAGCACTTCTATCGTCCCGAAAGCTGGTTTCTTTCACAAGGTAGTCGCTATGATAATTACGACCGTAAAGGTCCTAAAGTGTTTGCAGGTGAATATGCTTGTCATGGAAAAGGAAAGAAATACAATCACTTTAATGCCGCACTACTTGAAGCTGCATTTATGACTGGTTTAGAGCGCAATGCCGACATTGTTCATATGGCAACTTATGCCCCACTCTTTGCACATGTAGATGGTTGGCAATGGCGTCCGGACATGATATGGTTTGACAACTTAAACTCTGTGCGCACTTGCAGTTACTATGTGCAACAGCTATACGGACACAATAAAGGAACTAATGTAGTGCCTTTGACTATGAATAACAAACCAGTATCAGGACAAGAAGGACAAAAAGGTTTGTTTGCCAGCGCAGTATGGGATGCACCTAGCCAAACCTATATTGTAAAGGTTGTGAATACATCCAATGAATCTCAACCTGTAGCTTTAAACTTCGCAGGAATGAAAAAGAGCCAAAAGTTAAGCAATGGGATTTGCACAATATTCAAATCAGACAATCCTGACTTAGAAAATACAATCGAGAATCCTAATGCCATTGTTCCAAAAGAAAGTACAATAGATATCGATGGCAATATTTTGAATACAGAAATTGCGGCCAATACATTCGCAATGTTCAAATTCACTAAAGAATAATCTATCATATAAATAATGATTAAACTAGCTAAATATATACTAGTGGGAGGTGTAGCTCTATCTACACTTCCACTGACAGCGCAAGAAGATTTCAAATTTACGGCTAAAGGCAATCCTATCGCTACTCATAAGTATTTGGGCGATCCAGCCTCTTTGGTGCATGATGGTACTCTGTACATTTATGCTGGACATGACGAATGTCCAGCACCCGAGCAATACTATTTGATGAATGAATGGGTAATTCTATCTACAAAAGATATGGTTAACTTTACCGAGCACGCCCAAAAGCTGCAAGCAAAGAGTTTCGAATGGTCTAAAGGAGAAGCTTGGGCCGGTCAAGCTATTGAAAGAAACGGTAAATTCTATTGGTATGTAACGGTTGAACATGGCACAATTCCAGGCAAATCTATAGGGGTTGCTGTATCCGATTCGCCGGTAGGACCATTTAAGGATGCACGAGGCTCAGCGCTTATTAGCAATAATATGACTACTGAGCAAACTTCCATTTTCTGGGACGATATTGATCCTACTGTTTTTATTGACGACGATGGTCAATCATATATCTGCTGGGGCAATACTCAATGCTATATAGCGAAGCTAAAAGAAAATATGATAGAATTGGATGGGCCAATCATCCCCATTGATCTTCCACGCTTCACCGAAGCTCCATGGATTCACAAACGCGGTGATTGGTATTATCTTTCGTATGCATCTGAATTTCCAGAAAAGATATGTTATGCCATGAGTAGAAGTATTAATGGACCTTGGGATTACATGGGAATTTTAAATGAGATTGCAGGCAATTCTAATACCAATCACCAAGCGATAGTAGAGTTCAATGGGCAATGGTATTTTATCTATCACAATGGTAGCATCAACCATGATGGTGGTAGCTTCCGCCGCTCAGTTTGTATCGATAAACTTGATTATAACTCGGATGGAACAATGAAAAGAGTAGTAATGACTACCGAAGGGGTTCAATAAGGGAGAATCCTATACAGCTATTTTTACTTGAATTCACTAAAAAGCTACGGGATATCAATTAGAACAACAAAAAGACATTTCACAAGAATTTATATTACGTTTAAGTAATTCTTAAACTTTAATTTCTACAAGCAATTCTTAAAACTTAAGTTATGTTTATATAAACATAAGCTTTGTTTTGGCAAACATAACCTTTGTTTATGAAAACATAGGTTATGTTTTGAGTTTTAATAGGGAGATTCTAATTTTTAAAACAAAGGTTTAATAGAATATCTAGGTCGGAAATCATTATTTCTACAATGAAATTAGTATAATAGCAAATAGAGATCGTTGTCATGCTACTAGTCAAACAAAACTTCTTTTACAATTGTTGTTACTATTGTTTGTTTAACTAAATAGAGCGCAGATATGGGAACAATTATAATGAAAGTCAGAGAGTTTGCAACTAATGAAGGTTTGACAGATGTTCACTTCCATAAAAAATGGCATCGCTTTGATGTGTATACAGCTTATAAAAAAGGAGAAGATATGGATGATCCTATTTACATACTCATTGACGGAGACCATATAAGATACGCCTCTCCTGCAGAAACAAATCGTTTTGAAGAAGGACATCAGGTTTATAATGATTTGCCATCAGATTGAAAAATGATTTATATCTTTGTGCTATCATCAACAACTTACAATTATGAATAATCAACCTATAAAATCGGCTCATCAAGGCATAAAGAAAGTGCTAGCGCATATCAAAATATATCAGCATATTCATCGATATTTGAAATCGAAACTATTTCGTTATAGTGAATTGTTCTTTATTGTTTTGTCAATTGCCTCGATTGTGATATCATCCTTTAGTTGGTCGGTACATTATCGCACTCCTCTATTTGGCATCATTTACTTTTCTGCAATTATTTTTACAATAGAGTATGTATTGCGTATTATTGCAGCACCTGCCAATCATCCTCAAATGGCTGGATGGAAAGCACGTTTGAGATATATTTTCTCATTTTATGGATTTGTTGATTTCGTTGCTATGCTCCCTTTCCTTTTAGTATATATCTATTGGAATACGAATGTAGCTCATCTCATTGTGCTTCCTTATATTTTCATCATCTTCAAACTGATAAGGTACTCTCAATCGTTCCGTATGATTGGCGAGGTGCTAAAAGACGCGAAGGGCGAACTGCTTACTGCCTATACTGCTTGCGGAATTTTGATTTGCTTTTCGGCTATCTTAATGTATTATCTTGAAAGAAGTGCACAGCCCGAAGCATTTGGAAATATCGGAGATGGGTTATGGTGGTCGATTGTAGCATTTACTACTGTGGGCTATGGCGACTTATATCCTATCACCCCACTAGGCAGAATACTTAGTAGTGTTATCAGCTTGGTTGGTATTGCCATGATTGCACTACCTACGGGTATCATTAGTTCGGCTTTTCTAAATGTGATGCAAAAGAAAAGAAAAGAAAAAGAGAATCAAGAATAAGCGATATAAATTGTTATTTTTGCATCGATATTCACAAGCGGATTATAATTATTATGCAATATAAACTGACAGTTCCTTCTCATATTGAAGGAACTATTCAACTTCCTGCTTCAAAAAGCATCAGCAACCGAGCACTTATTCTGCACGCTTTATCAAAAGGTAAAGAGTATCCACGCAATCTTTCGGACTGCGACGATACGAAAGTTATGATTAAAGCACTCACCGAAAATAATGAAACGATAGATATCATGGCTGCCGGTACAGCTATGCGCTTCTTAACCGCTTATCTCAGCACACTACCCGAGCAACATATTATCACCGGCACTGAACGAATGCGTCAGCGCCCCATTCAAATCCTTGTAAATGCTTTGCGCCAACTTGGAGCAGATATAACATATGTAGAAAATGAAGGATTTCCTCCTTTGTGCATCAAGGGTAAAACGCTAACCGGTCATCGGCTTTCTTTAAAAGGAGATGTAAGTTCGCAATACATATCGGCTTTGTTGATGATTGGCCCTACACTAGAGAAAGGATTACAGCTTCAGTTAACCGGCAATATCATTTCTCGCCCATACATCCGTTTAACACTACAATTGATGAAAGACTTTGGTGCAAAGGCGGCTTGGATATCGGATGATACGATAGAGGTAAAACCCACTCCTTATAATTCATCTATTGCTTATTTTGTAGAGAGCGACTGGAGTGCTGCGTCCTATTGGTATCAAATAGTAGCTTTATCTAGTCAAGCTCAAGTGCAACTCAATGGTTTATTCAAAGATAGTTATCAAGGAGATAGCAGAGGTGCTAAAGTGATGGAGAAACTTGGAGTAGCAACCGAGTTTAATACAGATGGAGTGCTTATCACCAAAAGCAATAATCGCGTTGATTATCTTGAAGAGGATTTTATAGATATCCCCGATTTAGCTCAAACATTTGTAGTGACTTGCGCTTTATTGAATATCCCTTTCCGCTTCACTGGACTGCAAACATTGAAGATAAAAGAAACCGACCGTATTGCTGCCTTAATAGCTGAAATGAAAAAAATAGGCTATGTGCTACACGACGAGAACGATAGCATTTTATGGTGGAATGGCGAACGTTGTGAGCCCGAAGCTATTCCTGTGATTCATACTTATGAAGATCATCGGATGGCTATGGCTTTTGCTCCAGCTTCATTCTTATATCCGCAGATACGCATTGCTCATCCTCATGTTGTATCCAAGTCATATCCTACGTTTTGGAGCAATTTGCAACAAGTAGGATTCACTATTACAGAAGAAGATTAACTTATCACTACAAAGAGTTGCTTATAAATCTCAAAGATATGCGAATTTATAAGTAACTTTGACCCAAACCCTATAGATTTTTAATAAGCCATGTGGATACTTATAATCAGTTTGTTTGTTTTGGCTGTCATAGCTTTAATTGCGGGACTCATCAGACACGCCAATATACAAAAGAAAATTGAAGAAGGTAAACTAGATAAATACCCCGAAATAACAGAAGTAGACGAAGAGTGTTGCGGACAGCACTCTACTTGCGAAAAGGATAGCCTTTTGGCCGCTGTGAGCAAGCAAATCGAATATTATGATGATGAAGATTTAGATCAATTCATAGAGCGAGCGTCCGATAATTATTCTTCGCAAGAGGTAGATATGTTTAGAGATGTGCTCTACACTATGCAAGAAATTGAGGTAGCCGGCTGGGTGCGTAGTTTACAACTAAGAGGCATCAATCTGCCCGACGAACTGAAAGATGAGGTATTTCTCATTATCGGTGAGCGCAGGATACATCCTTAGTCATAATAAATAGTACTGATTCTTCGTTATTTATCAATATAAAGACTATTACATAATATCATATAATAAAATGGATTTGTTGCAATACACCTTTTTTCAACGTGCACTACTTGGCAGTTTATTGGCCAGCATTGCATGTGGCATTATTGGCACCTATATTGTAACACGTCGATTGGTTTTTATCAGCGGCGGCATCACCCATGCCTCATTTGGTGGTATAGGTTTAGGCATGTTTACAGGCATCTCCCCTATTCTATCGGCAGCCGTCTTTTCTGTGTTCTCGGCCTTTGGTGTAGAGTGGCTGAGCAAACGAAAAGATATGCGCGAGGATTCGGCTATTGCTGTATTCTGGGCTTTGGGCATGGCATTGGGTATCATGTTTAGTTTCCTTTCTCCTGGCTTTGCTCCCGATCTTTCTGCCTATTTATTTGGCAACATACTAACCATCTCTACGGGAGATTTATGGTTTTTGGCTATCATTTGCACCCTGCTTATCCTTTTCTTCTGTTTGTTTATTCATCCTATTTTATATATTGCATTCGATAGAGAGTTTGCTCGTTCGCAAGGCATTCCTGTGCAGTTGTTTGAATATCTATTGATGATGTTTATTGCCCTTACAATAGTTGCCAGCTTGCGAATGATTGGTATCGTTTTGGCTATTTCTTTGCTCACCATTCCGCAAATGACTGCCAATCTCTTTACTTACAATTTCAAACGTATCATTTGGTTATCTATCATTATTGGGTTTTTAGGATGCTTGGGTGGATTGATGATTTCGTACTTCCTGCAAGTTCCATCTGGAGCTTCAATCATATTCTTTTCAATCTTGATTTACGCTATCTGTAAATTGATAAAGTCGATATAAATGAAGCAGAAGAGGTGGAATATTATATACTCACATAGATTAGCTTCCATACTGTTGCTTGTATTGGTAATGGTATCAGCAGGATGTTCTACCAAAAAGAATACCAAGGGTAGTCGTTTTTATCATGCACTCACCACGCGCTACAATGTTTATTTCAATGGCAATGAGGCTTACAAAGCAGGAGTAAAATCTATTGAAAGTGGGAATAAAGATAATTACATGGAGACTATTCCTCTATACCCTATCGGAAATAAATCGACCATTGGACAAGGTAGTGGGAGTTTTGATAGAGCCATAGAAAAATCTCAAAAAGCAGTTACACTACACTCCATTAAACGCAAACCGGCACGCAAACCTGGAAAGAAATATACAGCTGAATACAAGAAATGGCTGGCACGCAAGGAGTTTAATCCATTCTTGCACAATGCATGGATGCTGATGGGTAAAGCGCAATATCAAAAAGGAGACTTTGCAGCTGCTGCAGCTACATTTGCATATATTGCTCGTTTGTATGAAGGACAACCAAAGATTACTGCTGATGCGCGCATTTGGCTAGCCCGTTGTTACACCGAGCAAGGTTGGTATTATGATGCCGAGGATGTATTGCAAAAGGTAAATAACGATAGTTTACCCCTTACTCTCTCGCCTAGCTACTCTACCGCTTATGGACATTTCTTGATTGGTAGTGAACGTTATCGAGAGGCCATTCCTTATCTACAAAGCACCATTAAAAATGAAAAGAGTAAGCTACAAAAGGCCCGACAATATTTCTTATTAGGGCAAATCTATCAAATGCTTGATGAGCCACAAAATGCCTATCAAGCCTACGGAAAGGTAATCAATCAAAGCCCTCCCTACGAATTGGAGCTGAATGCTCGTATTCGTCAAACAGAGGTTACTTCACACCAAACTGCGGCAAACCTAAAAAAGGTGACGAGCAAACTAGAAAGAATGGCTAAGGCTGATAAGAATAAAGACTATCTCGATCAGATTTATTATGCACTTGGAAATATTTATCTAGCCGAAAAAGATACAACTCAAGCCATTAAGCAATATAGCATTGGGGTAGAGAAAAGTACTAGAGGAGGGGTTGAAAAAGGTATTTTACTATTAACACTGGGCAATTTATATTGGGAACTTGGCAAGTATGCTGATGCGCAAACTTCTTATGCCGATGCTATTGGGCTGCTAGACAAGCTTCACGATGAGTATAAAGAAACAGTAAAGCGCTCTGAAATACTAGACGAACTAGTACCACATAGCAATGCGGTTGAGCTACAAGATAGCCTACAACATCTAGCCTCACTCAGCGAAGAAGCTCGCATGGTAGTAATCGATACGCTAATTGCTCGCTTTATTCGTAAAGATGAAGCAGAGAAAGCGGCGCAGAAAGATGCCGAGCGTCAACAAATGCGTGATGAAATGATGGCTGAGAATGAAGCGAACAATCCTTCTCAATCTACCATTACTACCCCAACTATGCCAACAGGTAGTTCAGCTTGGTATTTCTACAATGTTCAGACTGTAACGCAGGGTAAGAATGAGTTTCAACGCACATGGGGTAAACGTAAGTTGGAGGACAACTGGCGCCGAAAGAATAAAACAGTTGTTTCTCTTGATGAGTTTGAGGCATTCAATTACGATGAAGATGATAGAGAGAAGATTGATCTCGACAATATAGAGAACCCAGAAGAGAGTCAAGATGGTGAATCAGCAAAAGAGGAAGAAGAGGTGATTGATGAAAGAAATCCGCTATTCTACTTGCAACAAATACCATTGAGCGAAGAAGCAATGGGGGCATCCAATGAGATTCTTTCGGATGGTTTGTTCAACATGGCTATGATTTACAAAGATAAATTGGAAAACTATGACAGAGCAGAGCAGGCATTCAATCGTTTAATTCGTCAGTTTCCTGAATACAAAACGCTCGATGAAGCTTATTATAACTACTTCTTAATGCTGGGTAGAACAAATCGTATGGCCGATGCCGAACTAACTAAACAGCAACTGATAGTTCAATTCCCTGAAAGTAAATATGCGCTAACTCTTGCCGATCCCGACTTTGCTTACAATGCAGTATATGGTAAACACTTGGAAGACTCGCTTTATGCTGCTACTTACAATGCGTATCAAGTAAATAACCTCCGACAAGTTGTAGCCAACGCAGAAGTTTCAAGTAGCAAATATCCTATGGGCCAACACAGGCCGAAGTTCATCTTCTTGAATGCTGTTGCCAATTTGCAAAATGGTAATCAGAAACTATTCTTGGATGATTTGAAAGTATTGGTACAAAACTATCCTGAGAATGAAATAACAGATATCGCTGCTCATATATTGAAAGGGGTAAAAGAGGGCCGACTTCTTGCAGCGGGCAATGTTTCGTTTGGTGGAATTTGGGGAAGACGCAATGCAGACTTATCAGATGGTGAGATATCGTCAGATGAAAATGAAGAAATAAACGCATTCAGTATTGAGCGCAATATGCCATTCCTATTCATTCTAGCCTACGAAGAAGGTAAGGTTAATGAAAATCAGTTGCTTTATGAGGTAGCTCGCTACAACTTCTCCTCGTTCATGGTGAAAGACTTTAATCTTGCATTCGAACACGACAATGGCATTGGTAGATTAGTTGTGAAAGAGTTTGCCAATATGGACGAAGCTCTCTATTATCAACGTCAGCTTTATACTGATGCTCACATGAATGAGAAGTTAAGTGGCATGCGTTCGATAATTATTTCAGAGGCAAATTATGAACTTTTGAATAAATATTATAGTTTTGATGATTATGATGCTTTCTATAAAGAAAACTTCCAAGAGGCAGACTCTTATCTGATTAATGAAGAAGAGGATATAGAGCTATTTGATGGAAGCACACTTGACGATCCTATCATGAATCTTCCTAAAGTGGATGAAGATAATCCTGATGAGGAGGAAGAAGAAGAAGGTGAAGAAATAGAAGAAGGTAAAGGCATCTATTATATATATTAAAATAATACCGGATATGAGAAAAGACCGATTGCTCTGGGTAGATGATGAAATAGATTTATTGCGTCCACACGTGATATTTCTACAAACCAAAGGTTATGAGGTAGAAACTGTAACAAACGGGATGGATGCACTTGATAAGTGCAAGGAGACCGATTTTGATCTCATCTTCCTAGATGAGAATATGCCCGGCATCAGCGGACTGGAAACGTTGGCTCAAATAAAAGAGATTAACCCTACAGTGCCGGTTATCATGATAACCAAAAGTGAGGAAGAGAACATCATGGATATGGCTATCGGTAGCAAGATTGCCGACTACCTTATCAAGCCGGTCAACCCCAACCAGATATTGTTATCATTGAAGAAAAATCTTCATCGCAAGAACATTGTTTCGGAGGTAGCTCAAACGGCTTACCAGCAAAACTTTGGAAAGATTGGAATGCAAATTAACGATTCGCTGACAACCGATGACTGGATTGAGCTTTATCGCCGATTGGTTTATTGGGAGTTAGAGTTAGAATCGAGCGACGGGCCTATGGGCGAAATGCTTTCAATGCAAAAAGATGAAGCGAATAGTGCTTTCTGCAAGTTTGTGAAGCGCAACTACCTCGATTGGATGGATGCAATGAATCCCAAAAATCTTCAAGAAGACAAGCGCCCCATGATGAGTCCGGATATTATGAAGCGTACTATTTTCCCTTTACTCGATCAAGGTGAGAAGGTATTTTTCTTAGTCCTCGACAACTTCCGATATGACCAATGGAGAACAGTAGCAGAAGATTTATCCGACTTATTTAACTTTGAAGAACAGCTCTATATGAGCATCTTGCCAACGGCCACTCAATATGCTCGAAACTCTATCTTCTCAGGACTAATGCCTGTGCAGATTGCTGAGATGTTTCCTGAACTATGGGTGGATGAGGATGAAGAAGAAAACAAGAATCTAAATGAAGCTCCATTGATACAGACTTGTATTGATCGTTTCAGAAGACAACATAGTTTTTCTTACCATAAAATAAACGATGTGGCAAGCGGTGAACGATTGGTTAATCAGATATCAAAATTGGTGCAAAACGATCTAAATGTTGTGGTATTCAACTTCATCGATATGCTAAGCCACACACGCACTGAAAGTAAGATGATACGTGAACTAGCCTCAACAGAAGCTGCTTATCGTAGCTTAACGTTGTCGTGGTTTCGCCATTCACCCTTGCGCGAACTATTGAAGGAACTTGCTGCTCGCAAGATACGTGTAGTTATCACTACCGATCATGGTAGTATTCGTGTAGACAACGCTATAAAGGTACAAGCCAACAACGGTGAGATCAATTCAAATCTTCGCTATAAGCTGTCGCGCAATATGAGTTATAACTCTAAACAAGTGTATGAGCTTAACAAACCGGCTGAGGCATGGCTTCCTTCTCCCAATGTAAGCACGAAGTATATCTTTGCAACCAATCGCGATTTCTTGGCATATCCCAATAATTACAATTATTATGTGTCGTATTATACCAACACATTTCAACACGGAGGTATATCGATGGAAGAGATGATTATCCCACTTATCACCTTGAAAGGTAAATAAAATAACAGATAAAGACATATTCAATAAAGTATGGAAATTAAAATACAATCATTAAATCAGATTCAAGAGGCAGCCCATCAGTTTGTTGAAGCAATGGGCGAAAATACCGTCTTTGCTCTATATGGCAAGATGGGAGCTGGTAAAACAACATTCGTGAAGGCACTTTGCGAAGAGTTGGGTGTAACAGATGTAATTACTTCGCCCACATTTGCTATCGTCAACGAGTATCGCTCTGACGAAACAGGTGAGCTTATTTATCACTTCGATTTCTATCGCATCAAGAAATTGAGCGAAGTATATGATATGGGATATGAAGACTATTTCTACAGCGGCGCTATTTGTTTCATAGAATGGCCGGAATTGGTAGAGGAGCTTCTACCGGGAGATGCCGTAAAGGTAACTATCGAAGAGCTAGAAGACGGTAGTAGGTTGATAAAAATGTAATAAACCATATGACTGGCCACTACTTCATATTATGCTTGTTTGTATTATCAGGATGCATTGCACTGCTGGCAGCTCTTTTCAATTGGGATTGGTTTTTTACTGCTGGCAATTCTCAATCGGTAGTAAGAAGGCTTGGTCGCAACTGGGCTCGATTGCTATATGGCTTTTGTGGAGTAGCATTAATTGGATTAGCCATCTATTTCTTTCAAGAAATCAGAGCAGTATTATAGTAAGAACAACTATTAATCAAATCGCACGATAACTGTTAACAGTTATCAGATTAAATGTTAAGACCTATCACGCTAACTGTTAACAGTTATCATGATAGGTCTTAATAGTTTATTACAGTATGTTTTACCAGTTAATTATTGAAAGATAACTTCGTATATTTCAAGATTTCCATCAACTGTTATTTTTGCAGTATCGGGGTTGATTGCAAACTTGATATAAGCTAAACTAGTATTTAAAGTAGCAATGATACTTCCATCGGCAGCCAATTGTTTAATGGTAGTTTTACCCCCTTTTGGATTGGTAAGCATAACACACTCTTTCTTATTAGCAGGCAAGCCAAAAGTCAAAGTACCTTCATTCTTGTAGGCTGTTCCCGGATTTTTGTCGAAAGCATAAAGAGCTTTTTCTATATCTGTTGCTTCTACAGTAAACGCTAAATCTTCTGCTTTCAGAGGATTCACCTTAAATGTGCGAACAGTAGACCAGCTTTTCTTTTCTGTTGGCAGTTTACGTATTCTCACGTAGCGCGCTTTTACTGGTTCTCCTGTCCAGTTGATGATGTATTGTTTGTTCAATGTATCAGTCAAAGCATTCCACTGCACACCATCGGCCGAATATTCTAAGATTGTACTATCAAAATAGTCTCCATCGTTAACAGAATTACGTCCTTGAACAATTGCAATTTCAGTTACATCTCGTTGACTAAGCAAATCTGCACCAATCCAGCTATCAGTATACTGTGCATCACCTGTAGTAAAATGAGTAGTAGAGTCATTATCGAACATCAATTTGCTGGCAATGGTACTCAAGCTTGGATAAGAGCCAACACCTTTGTATCCCAATGGTTGTTCGCCACTAACTTTTCTATAGAAGTCAAACGCTAAATCATCCATTGCATTTTCGTAGAATGGCTGAAGTTTCATTGTACCCGATTTGTGAGAGTTGTAATCTTTGCGTTGTTCATCGCTCATGATATTCAATACATAAGCATTCCAAAACTCTTCAGCTGAGCCTGATTTTGACAATTGTATCAATTCAAGAGCCTTGATGCCGCGTGTACCCAACTTTCCAAACTCTACCAGCCAAGGACGAAGTTCGCCCATAAGCAGTGAGTTGTCACACTCTTTCTCCATCAAAGCAGGTACCTGAACAATTTTCTCAAACTCCGCCAATAGATTATTATATTGCTCATCGGTATAGTTGTCATAACTAAATGTTTCTGTCTCCCATGATTCAGAACGACGATAACCAGTTTCTGTATCGCAAGAATGTATTGCGAATGTTCTATAGGCATCCGTGGCTGTAGGAGCTATTTCATTCAAACCCCTTTCCCAGCTATCAATTGGGTTATAGTTTGCCATATTCCATGTATAATCGGCTACACTATAAAGAGCCAGCTTAGATGCTTCGCCATGCTCCATAGGATTGCTTGCAAAGCCTACGATATCGTTGTTTGTTAAAGTTGTTTCTAAACCATAAACCGGCCCTTGCAAAATGATATGTTGTGCATAATCAGTCACCGGATAGTTCCACCAATAATAGCCCGGACGCTGAATGCGTGAGTTAAACCAATCCATTGTTTCTTTTGTCAAGTCACTGCAAATCACATCCCCTGTCCAGAATATCTCTACAGAAGGATCTAGTGTTTTACCATAGGTAGGCAAACTTCCCTCAGGTGATGGGTCGGCCCATATTTTAGTATAATCAGTAGGGCACAACACAAGCGATGCCACATCACCTTTTGCATCTACAAACTCCTTATTCAATCGATTTAAAAGAGTAGTTTGATTGACTGCATTGGTACCTTCGCCTTCAATATCGTCGAAAAAGATAGCAAACGAACGAACACCAAGATTGTACATCATATCAAACTTCTTTATCAAGTTTTGATAATCTTCTTCATTCCATTTAATGTCTTTACCCGGATGAATAGCCCAAACGAAATCTACACGATTGCGATTGCACACTTCCACCAATTCTTGAATATTTTTTGCCTCATCAGCAGGATAAGGCAGACGCCAGTTTGGAGAACTATGATAATGGTCATCTTTAGGACCATATAAATAGCTGTTCAATTTGAACTTTCCATAAAAGTCAATCAACGATTTGCGAACTTCGTGCGACCATGGAGTGCCATAGAATCCTTCAACTATTCCACGATATTTCATATCAGGATAATCGTTAATTTCTAAGAAAGGAAGTTTATTTTGTGCAGAAATAGGACTCTCAATAATTTGACGAAGCGTTTGGATACCATAAAATGCTCCCTTTTCATCATAGCCTATGATATTAATTCCTTTATTATTTATCTCTAGAGCATAAGCACCCGAAACCGCTTTTACACCATGCTTTGCAGCTATATCAGCTCCATAATCGATGGCCAATGAAGTTCCCTTTTTAGTAAGAGACACAAAACTGAGGTCATTTGCAAAGCCCCCTTTTATATCCTTCAGAGATATTCCTTTAGAAATATTAAGTTGTTTACCTTCAGTGGTATTGAGAACATGTGGAGTTGGATTAATGATAAGTCCTTTATGATCTATTTTCTCACCTGGAACATCTAGTATATCTTGTGATTCTGATCTTTGTGTACTCAAATCAAATCCTGTGTCTTGTGCATAGTGAGTGCCACAAGTAAAAATCATGGCTAGAAGCGCCACAATTGTCTTTCTGTTTTTCGTCATGGTATATTATTAAATTATTTAATCAGTGTTTTATAAAGTGTTAGTCGTATATTATTTATGAGATTCTTACCACAATACAGGTGGCTATATCATTAAAAAATTAATGAGCAAAGATATTCTTTATTGGCATACGTCCTACAGTGCAATTTATAAAATACCACTAAAAACAGTTAATACATAATTAGTTATAAAGGCATCTATATAAAAAAAGATGAGCTTCTACTTTAGAAACTCATCCTCTTCACGTTAGTTATGTATTATACCAATTATTCTTCAACTGATTCTTCTTCAATTATAGTAGTGCCAGCTACCACTGCTGCATGACCATATTGATAAGCCATTGAGATATTAATCAAAGATCGTCCTAAGTATGCACCAAATAGATACAATATACAGAAAAGGAAATTAATTATACCGAAAATTAGTGATGATTCTCCATCGCCACTATTGGCTTGCATAAGCTTCACAAAATATACTGTAATATATGGCAGTCCAATAATCATTGAGAATATCCCTCCAATAATAGTAGTAAGGATTCCTAATAAGAATGTTCCACCCCATGTAGGGAAACCTATGCGAAATGCTTTCATTAAAGCTGCCCAAAGACCAATTTCTTCGTAAAGATAAATCGGTAGGAATAAGTTCAAAGGTATACAAAGCGCAAAGAAAATAGGTATAAAGAGTAGTAAAACGAATTTTGAGATAGCAAATAAACCTGCACAAATCAAAAGACAAAGAAAACCAATGACAATACTAAATAGAATAAGCCAAACAGTTTTCTTCATATAAGTTGGAATCAAAGAGCGCATTAAAATAGATACATCTTCTGGCGTTGACACACCTTGTGAATAGCTTTTTATTAAAGCAAAAACAATAGATGCCATAAATATAACTCCAATAATTGCTGTAATAATAAGCCCTAAGTAGCTTACTCCGCATGATTTAATAATCTCCTCCATATTTGTTGCATCTACCGTGGCCATTGCATCGGCAAGTGAATTGGTAAAAATGGCTTGAAAAATACAAAGAGGTACAATTATATAAATCATATATCTCAAAAGTGGCTTCCAACCAAATTTAATTAATTCAAAAGTAGCACTTAGCTTGTCGCCGATAGAGCGTTTTTCATATAAAGCAATTCTAGTTTGTTGTGATTCCATATTTTTGTCGTTTTTTTAATAAGTTATTTCATAGACTGACATATAGAGCAAAAGTAAGCTATTTATCAATCATTCACAATTATTAGCTTAAAAACTATCTTATAAAAGAGCCATTTATCACAATTACAAAGCCACATTATATACAAAAAATAGGTATCAGCAATAAAGCCAATACCTATTTTCAATTATCTTACTGAAAAGTTTAAATACGATTACTCTTATTCATCCTCAAGAGAATCACCATATTCCATTTCTCCTTGCACTACAAAAAGAATATCTTCGGGATCATATTCCCCTACTTCATCTTTCTTAGCCTCTTTTACAATGTAGTCTACCACTTTATCTAAATCGATGTCTACAAATCCTTCAGCATCAGGCTCAGCATCCAAAATACCGCTTTCAACGTAATACTCATCTATTAAATCAAGAAAGTAAAGAAATTCATCGTCCGAGAATTTTCCTTTTAATTCTTGTGGCAGATAGTTTTTGATAAACTCGATGGTTTTTTCATCATCGGCATCAGATAACAAGAAATCGTCTTCTAAACTCATAGTTTTTCTTATAATAGGTTTTTAATTTTTTCTTCGAATGTAGGTTTTGCAACCGCTCCCACTTGTTTGTCTACAATCTTTCCATCTTTAAAGAAAAGCACTGTAGGAATATTACGAATTCCAAATTCGGCAGCCATGTCACTATTCTCGTCCACATCACATTTGCCAATCACAACTTTACCTTCATACTCATGAGCTAACTCATCGATGATAGGACCTACCATCTTACATGGACCACACCATGGAGCCCAAAAGTCTACTACCACAGGTTTACCTTCAGCGATAATCTCCTGATAATTACTGTCTGTAAATTCAAAAGCCATACTTTCAATTATTAAATTAGTTATATTTAATTGTTATTTCTAACAAACTTTATAGTCTATATGTTGCAAATATATCTTTAATTTATTCGAAAATCAAGTTCTGGCTTCTCTTTTATAAATGATACTAGCTCTTTTCCTACTGAAAGTTTCGTAGGACGTGAGAATAAGTCAATGTGCATATTTTGATCGGAGTCTACAACTTTAAAGTAAAGCTCGGTTGTACCGGGATGATCTTTTATCAACGTAGACAATTCCATAATCAAAGTTGAGTCCAAAGCATCCAATGGTATAGAGATGGTGATACGCTCTACAAGCTTCTCTTTCACATCGGGCAAAAGCTCCATAGAGGTTATTTTCAATTCTAACTCATCTTGTTTCCATTGTTTTGGCTGACAACGAGCTTTCATATAAAGGAAAGTACCTTCACCTAAATATCCCTGATAAGTCACCCAGTCATTTCCCCAGAAAGGAATTTCTGTTGAGCCGGAATAATCTTCAAGTTTTACTATTCCATAAGGGTTACCATTCTTACTGGTTCCTCTTCTTACAGCAGTCACAATACCTCCCATCGTGATCTCTCGGCCCACAAGAGCTGTCTTATCATCGAGCTCAGCCATGTGCGTGTTGCATACATGCTCCAATACAATAGAATATTGGTCGAGCGGATGTGCCGACAAATAAATACCCACTAGATCGCGCTCACGATTGAGACGCTCCAAATCGCTCCAACGTTCTGCAGGAAGCACTTCAGGAGTAGCAATATCCACTACATTGTCGCCACCAAATAGAGAATTGGCAGCAGCAGCTTGGTCTGTTTGATAACGGTTACCATATCGCATAAGTGTTTCCAAGAATATCTCACCTTTTGTATTGACTGCAAAATATTGCTCACGCTTCAATTCCGGAAAACTATCAAGCGCACCCGAAAGTGCCAAACACTCCATATTCTTTTTATTGCAAGCATTTAAGTTGACACGTTGCACAAAGTCGAATATCCCTTTGAATGGCCCGTTGGCTCTGCGCTCTTCAATAATGCTCTGCACAGCCGACTCACCTACTCCTTTCACAGCACCAAGTCCGAAGCGAATATCTCCTTCTGTATTTACAGTAAACTTCAAGTTACTTTCATTCACATCCGGCCCTTTGGTTTGGATACCCATTGCCTTGCATTCATCCATCAGCTTGGTGATATCGGTAATGTTCGACAAACTTCGACTCATCACCGCCGCCATATATTCCGGTGGATAATTGGCTTTCATATAGGCCGTTTGATAAGCTACCCACGAGTAGCAAGTGGCATGCGATTTATTGAAAGCGTATGATGCGAACTTCTCCCAGTCGCCCCAAATCTTTTCGAGAATCTTAGGATCGTGTCCATTTTTCTGTCCACCGGCAATAAACTGAGGTTTCATGTGGTCGAGCTTATCACGCAATTTCTTACCCATCGCCTTACGCAAGGCATCCGACTCACCACGAGTAAAGTCGGCCAACAAACGAGAAAGTAACATCACCTGCTCTTGATAAACCGTAATACCATACGTATCACTCAAGTATTTCTCCATCACAGGAATATCATACTCAATCGGTTTGCGTCCATGTTTACGGTCGATAAAATCGGGGATATAATCCATTGGTCCCGGACGATAAAGCGCATTCATTGCAATCAAGTCTTCAAAAGTAGAGGGTTGAAGTTCGCGCAGGTATTTTTGCATTCCGGCAGACTCGAACTGGAATGTACCAACTGTTCTACCGTCACTATAAAGCTTATATGTTGTAGGGTCAGTGATGGATATGCTATCAATATCAATCTCTATCCCCTTACTTAAACGTACATTCTCGACAGCCTCTTTAATGATTGAAAGAGTCTTCAACCCCAAGAAGTCCATCTTAATCAGTCCAGTATCTTCAATCACCGAACCTTCATATTGAGTAACGAGCATTTTTTCGCCCGTTTCCTTATCATCGGCCGTGCTCACAGGCACCCAATCGGTGATATCATCTCGGCAAATAATTGTTCCACAAGCATGAACACCCGTTCCACGCACATTACCTTCGAGCATTAGCGCGTACTTCAAAGTATCACGCACCAAAGGATCAGGAGAAGCCTCAGCCTGTTGTAGCTCCGGAACATAATCAATCGCATTACGCAGATTCATCTTCTTATCGGGTATCTTATCAGGTATTAGTTTGGTAAGCCTATCCGATTCGGACAAAGGAAGTTTTTGAACGCGTGCCACATCTTTGATAGCCAACTTGGTGGCCATTGTTCCATAGGTAATAATAGCAGCCACCTTTTCGTGACCATATTTATTTTTCACCCAACGAAGTACCTCACCACGACCATCATCATCAAAGTCGACGTCGATATCGGGGAGTGAAATACGGTCTGGATTTAAGAAACGTTCAAACAGCAAGTCGTATTGAATGG
>CAMTOV010000029.1 GCA_947074235.1 uncultured Bacteroides sp.
TAAGCGTAAAAAAAGACTAAGAAAGAACAGACATAAAAGCAAAAAGTAATTTTTAGTCTGAATCGGACAGAAATAAAGAACAAACTTGTAAAGCAAATGTCTTTCAAGTTTGTTCTTTGTTTAATGTAGTGGTCACAATAAGCCAGTAATGGTCTTATTGAATAAATCTAAAATAAAAAGGAACTGTGACAAGTGAATTAGTAGTAGACGTACAACCCAAAGAGGTATCCATTGCACTACTTGAAGACAAGAGTTTGGTGGAACTTCAAAACGAAGGAAGAAGCATTTCTTTTTCGGTGGGAAATATGTATTTGGGGCGAGTAAAGAAATTGATGCCCGGACTGAATGCATGTTTTGTGGACGTAGGCTATGAGAAAGATGCATTTCTACATTATTTAGACTTAGGACCTCAATTTAACTCATTAGAAAAGTTTGTAAAGCAAACTTTGAGCGACAAGAAAAAGCTCAATTCAATCTCAAAAGCAACCCAACTTCCCGACCTCGACAAGGATGGTTCAATAACCAATACATTAAAGGTAGGACAAGAAGTTGTGGTGCAAATTGTAAAGGAACCGATTTCAACAAAAGGCCCCCGATTAACTTCCGAATTATCTTTCGCTGGAAGATATCTGGTACTTATCCCTTTTAATGACAAGGTTTCTGTTTCGCAAAAAATTAAATCTAGCGAAGAGCGTGCACGCTTAAAGCAACTATTAATGAGCATCAAACCCAAAAATTTTGGGGTGATTGTTCGTACTGTAGCAGAAGGCAAACGCGTGGCTGAACTAGATAGTGAACTTAAAGTTTTATTAAGACACTGGGAAGAAGCCATCACTAAGGTACAAAAGGCAACCAAGTTTCCAACGTTAATCTACGAAGAAACTAGTCGCGCTGTTGGTTTACTAAGAGATCTTTTCAATCCTTCATTCGAAAACATATACGTTAATGACGAAGCCGTATATAGAGAGATTAAGGATTATGTAACGCTTATTTCTCCCGAAAGGGAAGGTATCGTGAAGTTATATAAAGGTCAACTTCCTATTTTTGATAACTTTGGTATCACCAAGCAAATCAAATCTTCGTTTGGAAAGACTATTTCCTATAAAAGCGGAGCATATTTGATTATTGAGCACACTGAAGCACTTCATGTAGTGGATGTGAACAGTGGAAATCGAGCAAAGAACTCAAATGGACAAGAGGCAAATGCACTTGAAGTGAATTTAGGTGCTGCAGATGAGCTAGCTCGACAATTGAGATTGAGAGATATGGGTGGTATTATCGTTGTGGATTTCATTGACATGAATGAAGCAGAAAACCGCCAAAAGCTTTACGAACGTATGTGCTCTAATATGCAAAAGGACAGAGCACGTCATAACATTTTGCCATTAAGCAAATTTGGATTGATGCAGATTACCCGTCAACGTGTCCGTCCGGCCATGGATGTGAACACTTCTGAGACATGCCCCACATGTTTTGGAAAAGGGACAATCAAATCCTCTATTTTGTTTACGGATATGTTAGAGAGTAAAATTGATTACCTGGTCAATAAGTTAGGAATCAAAGATTTCTCATTACACGTCCATCCGTATATTGAAGCTTTCATCAACAAGGGATTATATTCTTTGAAATGGAAATGGAGATTTAAATACGGTTTTGGAATTAAAATTATCCCTAGTCAAAAACTCGCTTTTCTAGAATATACATTCTATGATAAAGGAGGTGAGGAAATTGACATGAAGGAAGAAATTGAAATTAAATAAAGAAATAAGGCTGACCCTGATAATAAGGAGTCAGCCTTTCTTTTTAATTCTTATAGCATCGTTAATAACTCATCAATAGACTTTATTTGTGTAATGCTATCATTTAAACTACCGTCTTTAGGAATGCCTTGTACAACTTGACATCCGAGTTCTAATCCTGGAACTATATCATTCTTCATCGAATCCCCCACTATCAACACCTCATTTGGAAGCAAACCTGCGCGTTCTATCGCCAATTGCCAAAGACGTGCGTCGGGTTTTCTGATATCCTCAATGGTTGAATCGGTAAGAGAGATAAAGTTCTTATCAATACCCAGACCAGAGACTACAGTTCTCAAATTGCCATAATAGTTAGATACAAGAAGCAATTTGTAATTTGCAGATAATTCCTTCAATACACATTCTGCCTGCTTCACATAGCTAGAAGAGTAATCTGTAATTAGCTGTGCTGCACGATAAGCCATATCTTCGGGTATTCGAGATTGAAGGACATGATTTTTCTTTAATTCCTGTACATGCAACTTAGTTTTACTATACTGAGTATCAAAGAGTGAGAACTCCGGTTTAATGATACACTCGCGATCTAACAACCGTTCTGTTTGAACATAAGCATCACGAAAGTTTTCTTTATTCAATCCCAAATCAAATGCCTCATTATAGAGTTTGATATATATATCCATCCAATGTAGGAATGGAGAATCTAGCGTGCCGCCAAAATCGAAAGCAATCGCTTTAACTTGCTCTTTCTTTATCATTTTTCTTATTTCCAAATTTCACTAATACAAGCCCAACTATAATCCAAAACAACTCACGAACACGGGTCAAAAGAGCTGCATATACTCCGAATGCCCCCGATAAAGACAGCCCGGCTACTGCAAGAGCAAAGCCTCCTTCTCTTCCACCCAGTTGCATAGGCAAGAAAAACAGTATATTGGCCAATAAAGATGAAAATGCCACAACTAAGACGCAATTCATAAAACTTACATCAGTGGTGAGTACATTCAATATCAGCCAAATCTCTAAGCATCCTACTATACGTGCTATATATTCCAAGGACAGCGAACCATAGAAGGTTCTTTTCTTCTGACTATGTAGTAAAGCTATCTGATTGTCTATATTTTCTAGTTTTTCTTTATTTTTATCAAGAAAACGAACAGCATGCTTTTTAAGAAAGGGAATGTGACTTGCAATATTAAGACAAGCTACTGCCATGCCATGTTTATAACCCTTTATAAATACAAAAGTTAGAAACAAACATAGTACAGTGATTAAACCTAAAACAACTCCCATCTCCCAACTGACTCTATACAAACACACATAAAGTCCCACTGCACTCAACCAGAAAACAAAATGTGAGAAAATATGCATCATAACATAAAGCACCACTGAAGAAGTAGCCCGCTCTACACCAACATAAGGTTTCAACTCCATTATGCGATATGGCTCACCTCCCATTAAACCAACTGGAGTTACATAATTAATAGCAAATCCTGATACAGTGAATTTAAACAACTTAGCAAAAGAAAGCGTCTTTACATCTCCGCCACTGCGCAAAATAATCCACCACGAGGCAGTATTGATTAAATATATAAAAAGCCACAGAATTAAAACCAAAGGAAGATAATAGCCTGCTCTACGTAAGTTATCCAATATCTCTTGATAAGAGACATCGAAAGTACATAGCATTACAATTACGGCAATAATACCAAACCAAAGAAATATATTACGAAAACGATTACTCATGTGATGATTTTACAATTACGCTTTTATACAGTTTTGTACAGATTCTTTCATGTGAAACAACCATATATATCAACAATGCGTTGAGAACAGTGATTTCAAAAACAAAATAAATCCATGGCATACTAATGAATAAAGAAATGAATAAAACCGCAACTCGGGTATTGAACGAAAGAATATTTGTATACTTCATCAATGGAAGGCTCTTTTCTCTGAATTCATTTCTTATCTCAAGAGGAATGTGATTGTGATATCGCTTTTTCAACAAAGAAAAGAAACGTTGAAAAGAGGGGGAAAGAGATTCTTGAGACTTAGTGTACCGGACATAAAACCATAAAAAGGTTTTCATCAACCAATCTTTGCGCCAAGTTAGAGAATTATAAATCTGCTTTTGCTGAACAGAATTATCCAATTCACTTCCTGCTTCTCCTTTTAGAAAATAAAGATGAATATTTCTATAGTAATCTGCCATAGCAGCTTGTTTGCTATGACAAATACCCGCCACAGCCGCCAATATCCAAATATAGAACGAAAACTGAGGAGTCAATCTTAAACAGATGGCAACATAAATAGAAAAAAACCATAAGTCACCACAAAATCCATCAAGTATACGTCCAACCTCTGATTTTTGTCCAGTCATACGAGCCAACTGACCATCGGCACTATCATACATGTTAGCCCAAACCAAAAGACACATACCTATTACATTAATCCATAGATTCTCAAAATAAAATAATATACCGGCTGCTATACCTAAGAAAATAGATATTACAGTTATTGTGTTGGGAGTAACGCTTATCCTCTTAAAAAACAATGCCCATTGATAACCAATGGGGCGATAAAAAAGCAAATCTATCCACTCTTCAGTATCGGCAGATTTAAGACTTGCTTGAAGTTGATCTTTTTTATTAATTTCGTTAGTCATTTAAGTAGCATTTACATGAGATAAAATAGTTTTGCCAATAGCCAAAGCAGCTTCTTTTCGACAAGGTGCAAAGCTAGGCCAATCATTGAAGTCTATAATACGAATTACTCCTTCTGGAGAAACTATGCAGTCTCCTCCATATACATGTACATTTAATAATTTTGATGCTGCATTGCATATATCTTTCAATTCATCAATAGAAAAAGGAATACCAGTGGGCATACCATTAATTGTCTCCAAACCAAACTTACTGTGACTTCCTTCTTGGGGATAAAACCAATAAAAAAAATCGGTTCCAGCTACCCCATAAAACTTAATCAAATCTCCTTTAAGGTGTTTATTAACTACTACTCGATCAATTCCACGCAAAGCATATTCAGCAATCACCTCTCTCAGCTCATCAATAGTGCGAACATACGTTACATCTTCTCTATGTATAGCATGAAAGTCTGCTCTCTTAGCCCAGCACGGTTCAAATCCATCAGGAAAGTTAAGCTCCGAGATGCGTTCTTGTGTATTTAAGATTAAACTATCAGGATGTGGGATTCTATTCTCAAGAAGAAGAGTAGTCATTTTCTCACGTGTGCAGTTTTCAATACCAAAAGCAGAGTTAATAGCTACAACGCCTCTTGTCTCTAAAAGTTGCAAGTTGCGCACAGCAGCTTTGCTACGCATCATAGTAAATACATACCGTTGTAGCAAATGCTTTGTCAGAAATTCTTGTTCTGTAAACATCCTCACCTTATGTCCATTCTCTTCAATAAAATGTGCCACCTCCGAAAAGATAGCTGCATCATTACCAACATGGTTTGGTGAAAATGTTGTATAACGCTGAATACCAGCAAATGTTAATGATTTCATCTTAATGTTTTTCCAAAAAATGTTCTGCCTTAGCTATATCACTGGCATGATCAATATCGATAATTTGAGTAAAGGGATAAGCTCTCAATGACATACCTGCATCAACTAGATATTGCTGAAACCCTCTCATACGCTTTACTCCTTCTTCCATTGCTCGAGGTAGCAAAGAGAGCGCTTGCTGATTCATGCAGTAAATGCCACCCGATATATATTTATAATCAGGATAAACATGGTTTGCATACCCTGTTATATCCAAGTTCTGGTTTGTTTTCACATACAACGGTGATTCATCATCAATATAATCGGTTACAGCCATCAAAGCATCGCAGTCATTATCTTCTTTGAAACACTTTATATAATTGGTAAATTCCGATTCATGGAATATTGGATCGACAGTTGTCAAACAAAACTTTCCCTCTCCTCGTAAGTAGGGTAATAATTCATAAAAGCTATGAAAAGAATCGGGAGTAGTTTTAACTATTACATTAAGCGGAATAGGCAGTTTTATATTCTCCAAAAATGAGCGAACCTCTTCCATTTTTTCATTAATAATGATGCAGATAGATTCTGCATCATTATCAATAAAAACACGAAATAACCTATTCAATAAAGTAATTCCATTAATTTTAACCAAAGGTTTGGGTTCTTTTATACCTTCCGAAAGAAGCCTAGAACCCTCACCAGCAGCTATTAATGCATATTTCATATTAGTACTATCAATCCAAATAACTAGGAGATTTCTCGCCAATCATATTTCTCAATGTTTCTTTAACCATACGCCATTGAACAAATAAATCATGAACAGGCTCTTCGTTAAATTCATGCATCGGGCTTTTGCAGAAAAAAGAAAGCCATCCTTGAATGCCACTCATTCCTGCGCGCAAAGCTAAATCGCTAAATATTACCAAGTCGAGTGCAATGGGAGCAGCCAAAATAGAGTCACGGCAAAGGAAATTCACTTTTATCTCCATTGGATAACCCATCCAACCGAAAATATCAATATTATCCCAAGCCTCTTTATTGTCTTTGCGAGGTGGATAATAGTTTATGCGAACTTTATGATAAACGTCACCATAAAGATCTGGATACTTTTCTGGTTCGAAGATGTTATCAATTACTGAAAGTTTACTAACCTCTTTTGTTTTAAAGTTATCTGGATCATCCAATACTTCGCCATCTCTATTACCTAGGATATTAGTAGAGAACCACCCACTAACACCAAGCATACGAGTTTTAAACATTGGTGCAAGAACCGTTTTCATTAATGTTTGTCCGCTTTTAAAGTCTTTACCTGCAAGAGGCACATTCATTTTTTTAGAAAACTCCCACATAGCCGGAATATCAACACAAAGATTTGGTGCACCCATAATAAAAGGAGCCCCTTCGGCAATAGCTGCGTATGCATAGCACATACTTGGAGATATTACATCTACTTTGTTTTCTTTCATTGCTTTTTCCAATGCATCCAAAGTCATATGCTCTTCAGACATTGGAATATAAATTTCGGTACTTGCTGCCCATAATACAGAAATACGGTCACAATTGTTATTGACCTTAAATTCTCTAATATCCTTACGCAATTGTTCCATCATCTCCCAACGATTTGTCGTGGGTTTAATATAAGTACCATTCAATCGTTTTGCCCAGTTATGATCAAATGCTGCAGGCATAGGTTTAATAGCCACTAATTCATCCTTTACACCATTCAGATCTTTCTCTTTCAAAACCTCTGCATAAACGGCAGCATCGTAAAGATTATCTGGGAAAATATCCCAACCGCCAAAAACGATATTATTTAAGTTTGCTAATGGAACAACGTCCTTTATAAGTTTTTCTTCACCGTTTTCCATTTTCATGGTAGCCATTTGAGTTATCGAACCTATAGGTTTTGCCAATCCTTTACAAGCTGCCAATGTTCCTGTTATCATAGTAGTGGATACTGCCCCACCAAGACCAACTACCAATACGCCTAAACGACCAGTAGCAGGTTTAATTTCTTGATTCATGTCTTATGCTATTAAATTTAATATAAACAATTACAAAAATAGTTTTTTACTTAGATATAATAATTTATTTAATATAATAAAATCAATACACAAATTGAATTTAACATAAATATTTTATTAAAACAATTTGCAAATTTAAAGATTCTATCTCTTTTAAAAAGTCCTATATAGAGGAAGAAATGTTCTTTTTAGAACTACAAGATACCATAGATGGATACATTTCTAACTATCGGTGTGTTATATAAATAATAGAAGTTATAACTTTTACTATTTCAATTGGGTTGTTTAAACATTATATAATGGTTATTAAACTGCGGTTGCATGTTTTACTGTATTATATATATGATTATTAATCATCCACTTCTATCAACTTTATTACCATTATCAATCTTTTTAAATTATAAAAATTCATTCGTATATATTATATCATCCAATTAGATTCTGGCATCATAAAAAATAGTTATTCCTATTGTACTATATAAAGAGATAGAGCCACACCAGTAATTTTACCTTTAGATCTAATTGGAGTAAAAACGCCTGATACGGGAAGATAAATGTTAGTTTGAAAACCTTTTAAAAAGGAATCAGGAGGAAGAGTTAAACTATGTCCTTCTTTAATTACAGTTTCAATAACCTCATTAAGAATCTCTTTATCGCAACTATAAATTTCAAAAAGAGACGCTCCATTCAAGCCTTCAAAGGTGCGTACCCCCCTATCATGAGATATTTTTAACATCCTCAATAGCGCTTTATTTACAAAGCGAATTTTACAATTTGTATCATAAGCCACTAAGGCATTATTAATTGATTGAAATAAGTCATCAAGTTCATTACGCTGATTCACTAGATAATTTTGTTCCAGCAGTCTATTATGAGTATAAACTCTTTTGAGTGATTCTTTTTTATTCAAACGAATCAATGCAATAATAACAGTAATTAGTAAAATAATAAGAATGGTGTTTAACAAAACGAACAATATTCTATATTTCTCCCAATAAGGTTCATTCATTATGACACCTTTATTTATTGAGCGTTTATTCACACCAAAATAATCTAACTGCTTATAATCATAATTAAAGTCAGATTCAGCATCTTTCACACCAAAAACAGAAGAAGGATTTCCTTTTAATATTTTCGCAGCTTGTACCCCTACATGATAAGCCATTTGAGATTGTTGAGCATCATATGCGCAAAGCACTCCATTGGTTAATGATATGTTTTGGCAAGTAAAGAAGGGAGCTTTGGAGTTTTTTCCAATAAACTTTAAGAATGGTGACCACTTAGGTATTAATACGACACAGTTGCGTGCATTATTTTCATAACAAATAGATGTTATTATGCGATGTATTGACTCACTTTGTGTATTGAGAATATGGAGTCTATAATAAGGATATTGTTTCGAAAAAACATTCCATGTATTTTCTAGCTCTGCAGCTCCTTTACTAGCCAAGAAACTACTATCCATTACACAAACAACTTCGTGCTTGTTAGGAAACAACAATCGCGCCTCTTCAAGCAAAGGTAAAAAATCCGATTTTGAAGTATACCCACTTACATTATCAAGCGATAATATCAACTCCTCATTAGGATATTTAATACCCATAAACACAACAGGTATCTGATAAGGAAGCGAATCGCCGCAATTCATTAAAGCATGAAAAGCCTCATCGCTGTTTGTTATTATAAGATCGGTTCCTCTAGCTTGCGCATGCTGACAGAATCTTTTCATAATCTCTTTTTCCGAAGAATAGTTCCAATAATCAGCATCAAGATATTCAGTAGTAATGTTAGCAGACACACCTTCGTCAGCTATTCCATCTTTCAATCCTTGTAATGTTTCATTATTCCAGAGTGTTTTTGGAGTATAAGATTGAATAAATAGAATATTATAATCCGATTCATTTGCCATAAGATGACAAACTACAAATAAAACCATATAAAACAATATAGACAATCGCCTTAAAATCATTTCAGAATCGTTATTTAATAGTACTATATACAAATATACATTTATATATTGACAAAAAATAAAATTATATAATTTTATTGTCTTATATCATCAAATTCAGTAAATTGTGACATATTTCAATATGGTATTTTTTGACTATTTATGTGTATTATTTGTTTTACACCTTTATTTAACAGTTATTGCACACCTATTTAATACAAGCAACTTAATATTGCATATTCAAAATCATTCTTGATAGATTAATAGTAAGACAGGTAGTAAAGTCTATATTTAAATAATGATTTTGTTTAATTTTCAACAAAAAATAAGACTTACACTACCTTATTTTCTAAAACCCAAATTATTTCTATAAAATGAAAAAGCATTACTTAGCATTATTGTTATTAGTCTTTGCAATTCCCATTGCAGCTCAATTGCCAGCATTTCCTGGTGCAGAAGGGCATGGTAGATATACAGTAGGTGGACGAGGTGGCACAGTATACCGAGTTACTTCACTCGAAGATACTAATACCCCAGGAACACTCCGCTATGCTGTCACTCAAAGTGGCGCTCGTACAATTGTATTTGATGTAGCGGGAACTATCCACTTAAAAAGTGAACTAAGAATATCAAGAGATTATATCACTATAGCTGGACAAACAGCTCCCGGACAGGGTATCTGTATTGCCGATTACGGGTTTGTTATTGCAGCAAATCAGGTAATAATTCGCTATATGCGTTTTCGTCCAGGAAACAAAAGTGCTATTGATGAAGATAAGGAGCCCGATGGTCTTGGCGGAATGGACAAGAAAAATATTATCATTGACCACTGCTCTGTAAGCTGGTCGGTAGATGAATGTTTATCTGTGTATGGATGTGAGAATCTTACTGTACAATGGTCTATCATCTCTGAGAGTTTAAGGAATTCCGGTCATAGCAAGGGGGCTCATGGATATGGAGGCAACTGGGGTGGCAATAAGGCTACTTATCACCACAACCTGCTTGCACATCATGGGAGCCGTGTTCCACGTCTTGGCCCACGCGCCAGCACGCAAGAGAATGAGTATATGGATCTACGCAACAACGTTTTTTACAATTGGGCAGGCAACGGGTGTTATGGTGGAGAAGGCATGAAAGTTAATATTGTGAATAACTACTATAAACCAGGACCTGCTACTCCTAACTCGCAGGTGCGTTATCGCATTGCTAAAATAGGCATTCGCACATCTAGCTATGTGGCTACCTACCCAGCATTCAAACCAATGGAGCACGTTTGGGGGAAATATTATGTTGACGGAAACGTAGTTGAAGGCAATGCAGATGTAACTGCAGACAACTGGACAAAAGGTATTTACGAGCAAATCTCAAATAGCGATTGTGATAATCTTTATACTTCGGTTACCAAAGACACCATTCGTTTGAACTCTCCTTTGGAAACTGACTTTATCACGACTCATACTGCGCAAGAGGCCTTTCAACAAATTATGCTATACGCAGGTTGTTCGTTAGACAGAGACATTATCGACGAACGTATTGTAAGAGAGACAAAGTATGGCACAGCTACTTATAGAGGTAGCGTTTCTTCAAACTCACCCGGATTGATTGACATCCCCGAGGATGTGATGCCGGATGGGGCAACAAGCCCTTGGCCAGAATTGAGTGATAGAGGAGTTGAGCCTGCTTCATTGGTAGACACTGATGGAGATGGTATGCCTGATGTATGGGAAGAGGCAAACGGATTAAATCCAAACAATGCAGCTGATGGCAAGACTACAACATTAAGCAAACAAGGATATACCAACCTAGAGGTCTATTTAAATAGTCTTGTTGAAGACATCACAAATAAACAGAATGGTGAAAACAGCGGTGGTACGGGTGGAGATGATAACGAACAAGGATTCAACTATTATGAGTATGTTAACCCTTCTACACTAGTATCTAAGTTTGATGCTGCTAAATCGGGAACCGTTTTAATTCTTGATGGCGGAACATATACTGATAGAATAAGCATCCCTAGCAACAGAGCTATTATGCTAAAAGCTGATGAAAATGCTGATGCTATCATCAAGTTCACAAGCGAAATCTCAGGTAACTCAGGCGAAAACAACGGTACACTTATTTTTGAAGGTGTAACTATAGATCCTTCTAGCGTTAATTATTTCATTAGTTTAAGTAATTCTTCAGCTTTAAAATCTCTTCAATTCAAGAATTGCAATATATCGTCTTCGAAACGTGGATTAATGACTATAGCTGGTGGAGGTCTCAATGGAGAGTTGATTATTGATAATTGTGTTTTTGAGTTGAGTGGATGTAGCAGTTATAGTTATATATACAATAATGGGGGAGCTACACAAAAAGTAAGCATCACAAATTCTACTTTCTATAATTACCCTCAAGAGCATTTGTTTTGGACTCGCAGCTATGGCAAAGCCATTGATTTTGAATTTACATTCGAGCAAAACACGGTATATAAATGGGGGAAATCAGGTAAAGAATATAACATCTGTAAAATTGAGGAAGCAAACTATACAATCAATTCTAAATATATTTTCCGAAACAATATCGTGAGTGAGCCTTATGTGGATGGAGCAACAGTTAATATGCTATCAACAACTGGAGGTGGTAGTTTGACAGCTGAAAACAATGTAAAAAACAATATTGGAGGTTATACAGGCGCAAACCTAACTTACTCAACCATCAACGACCTTACTATTGGCGAAGGTGCATTATCTGGAATGTCATCAATTGGATTCTCCAATCCAAGCAATGGCGAGTTTTATATTGATTACACCTCTCCACTTGCCACTGCTAGTACAACAAGCAATATAGTGGGAGACCCACGCTGGTTGGTAAAAGGAACAGGCATCGAAGATGCATTTGGTTGGGATAATCAGGTTGTGGCATACGCATACAATGGAACTGTTTACTTAAAAGGATTGTGCAGCAATAGTATTATTGAAGTATATACATATACTGGCAGCAGAGTGGCTAGTCAACAAACATCTAACGATGAAGTAGCTATTCACTTGCCTAAGGGTCATTACATTGTAAAGGTGATTGCTTTTAATGAAGTTAGTACGCACAAAGTAGTGAATTACTAATAACGGAAACTATTTTAAATACATAAATCGGCTTAAGGTTAATCTCTAATCTTAAGCCGATTTTGCTATATATAAACCTTCATGCGCCCTAATTACATACTACAAGTTTAGTTTCACTGCGGTGAAACTTTGGTTTCAGTGCGATAAAACAAAAGTTTCACCACAGTGAAACTAAAATAAATGAAGCATTTTATAATGATAACCATTAATTACCATTTGGTAAGTTTTGCAAAACAAAGACTGTGTATCTTTGCAGCCGATTTAAAAATTACAAAGATTTATTTTAGTATGAAAGAGTTAAAAGACAGCATCGACTTCGGAAGCGAAAACATTCCATCATTGTTTCGCAAAATGCTTTACCCCACCCTGCTGGGGATGCTGTTTAGTGCAGTGTTTATCATTACAGATGGGATATTTGTAGGGCATGGATTGGGTAGTGATGCTTTGGCTGCTATTAATATTGTAGCTCCATTGTTTTTATTTTCAACGGGCATCGGGTTGATGTTTGGCATGGGGGCATCTATCGTTGCATCCATTCATCTGTCTACCGGCAAAAACAAAGCAGCCCGCATCAACATGACGCAAGCGTTGAGTGTATCATCTATATTTTTATTACTATGTACAATAGTAGTATTATTTTTTCCCGATGAGGTATTATATCTCTTTGGTTGTTCAGAGCGTTTGCTTGCTCCCGGTAAGGATTATCTATATGGTTTTGTTCCATTTCTTACCACCAATGCACTAATTTGTTCGGCTGGTTTCTTTGTTCGTTTGAGCGGTGCACCACGCTATGCCATGACATGTTCTGTGGTAGCAGCACTGATTAATATATTGTTCGACTACCTATTTATATTCGTATTTAAATGGGGCATGTTTGGTGCTGCATTTGCCACTGGTATAGGCACATTGGTTGGTGTAGTCATGATGATTATCTTCTTATCAAAGCGTAGCAATGTGTTGCATTTTATCCGTATCAAGATGAGCAAAAAGAGTATGCAACTCACTTGGCGCAACACGGTTTATGTTTGCAACCTAGGATTCTCGTCTTTCTTGTGCGAACTCGCTATTGCCTCGATGATGCTTTGTGGCAATTATGTTTTCATGCGCGAAATGGGCGAAGATGGTGTGGCTGCCTTTAGCATTGCCTGCTACTTCTTCCCTATCATCTTTATGCTTTACAACTCGATAGCTCAATCGGCTCAACCCATTATCAGCTATAATTATGGTGCAAATCTTAAAGGACGTGTCAAAGAAACACTGCGAGTGGCCTTGAAAACTGCGTTGATTTGTGGGAGCACGCTTATTATTATCACTATAGGATTTGATTCGTATATCGTATCTATGTTTATCAGCTCATCAGCCCCGGCACATGCTATTGCCACACATGGATTTCCACTCTTTGCACTTGGCTTCTTGCCATTTGCTGTCAATATCGTGTCTATAGGATATTTTCAAAGCATCGAGAAAATACGCAATGCCACCATCATCACTGTGCTTCGTGGCTTCGTATTTATGATTACCTGCTTTGTGATTCTCCCTCACCTATGGGGCAAGAATGGAGTATGGCTAGCAGTTCCCACGTCTGAATTGCTCACCTTCTTTTGCGTAATGGGCCTATATTGGTATGGCAAGCGCAAATCGAAAGTAAAGGCGGTTTCAGCAGCATAATTATCTAACTATAAAACAAAACTCCAAGCAATCTTTTTATCAAGTTTGCTTGGAGTTTTTTGTATCATAGCTATTGCCAATTACTGCAATTCTTCGAAATCATAGATGTTTAGTCCGCTATCTTTCCACTCTTTTGCAAGAGGCTTTAAGCGAGTGATGAAGCTATCAAAGTCTTTATTTTCTAGCTCTGTCCATCCTATTTCGGCATAAGCAGCAATCTTGGGGAATGTTTGCTTCTGCACATCTTGTACTGTTGGAGTCCACTCACTCCACATCTGGCATCCCGAACCAATGATATTCTTTTCATACTCTTTTGGCAAGCCCTCAGGAATAGGATTGAAACTGTATGCTTTTTGCAAATTGATATTCTTATTGCCATAATCAAGATAAGTCATGCTATGGAATGAGTTTACTAATTTATAGCCCTTCTCAGCAGCTTCTTTAAGCTCATTCAAGTTGCCTTTCCAGAATTGCACTACTACATTTGGAGCTACCTGGGTGGTTGTTTCAGCAAACTGAATATTGTCATCAGCATGTAGATTTGTGCCAAGAATCTCATTCCATCCCATCATACTACAGCCTTTATCGGCTATATATTGAGACATCTCATTGGTAAATTCAATTTGAATATCCATGAATGAGTTAAAGCCTTTCTCCTCTTTATAGGCTACCATATTTGCATCTTCTTCCCAGTGATTGAATCTTACCTCATCTCCACCAATATGAATTACATCCGTATCAAATAGTTCGATAACCTCGGCAATTACATCCTTTAAGAAAGCCTTAACCTTTGGATCTATTACATTGAAGGTGTGGTAGTGCTTGCCAAACTCAGCAGGAACGTCAATCACTTCATTCTTTGTGCCAAGCCATGGATAAGCAGCAATCGCCGCACAAGCATGTCCTGGCATTTCAATCTCGGGCACTACCTTTATATGGCGCTCTTTGGCATAAGCAAGAATGCGTTTCACTTGCTCTTGTGTGTAAAAACCTTCATGGGGTTTGCCCATTCTTTGTTCACTCTTCCATCCACCAATCTGAGTATCTTTACGTTTGCCGCCAATTTCAGTAAGAAGAGGATATTTCTTGCTCTCCAATCTCCATCCGGCATCATCTGTCAAGTGCCAATGAAAGACATTCATTTTCAATTTTGCCATTTCATCGAGCATACTATACACCTCTTCTTCTCCTTTGAAGTAACGAGATTCATCGAGCATATAGGCACGCCAAGAAAAACGAGGAGCATCTTTTATTTCTTGACAAGCAATTTCAAATGCTTTGCCGTTATTGCCTGCCTTCATTAACTGAAGCAATGACTGCACGCCATAAAAAGCCCCGGCATCAGTAGAAGCCAAGATATAGATTCCTTTCGTAGAGATACTCATTGTATAACCTTCGGGGGCTATATCTGCCGATTTATCAATTTCGATAGTTACATTCGCTTTCTTGGATACTGATTTCAATTGAACATCAAAATCATTTTTAACTTGATTAATGAAGTACTGCTGCACACCTTTAGCATTTTTTTGAGAAATGGTAGCAGAAGGTTTTAGTAGATAAGAGCCATCGTTTACAACTACAGAGGACGGTCTTGGGATAATTACATCGTTTGCAATGCACACCGCCGAAGCATAAATACAAATGCAAAGACACCAAACTGAGAGAAATAGTTTTTTCATGTTTTAATATTAAGTGTTATTTCGATTTAAATATAGACGGCTTTATTTGATGGTAAAATACATCTTAATATATATTATAAAAACACGCAACTAGATAGACTATATTTTTGCTATATTAAGAAAAAGGGGCATTCGCCACTATAATGCAAATACCCCTTTTACAGATTTATTCATAGAGAATGTTTTAGCTTAGACATCAGCTGTATCATCAAAATGTATTTTCAGATGTGTACCATCGCAATAAGGCTTACGATGAGAATGTCCACAACGACAAAGCGCATTCTTTCCGTCAAGATAAACAATCTTATCATCTTTGTCTACCATTTTAAATTTGCCTTCTATTATATAAGGCCCATTATGCACCACGGTTATAGTTACCAATTTTTCTTCATTTTCCATCATTCAAATTAAGACTAAGGGTTATTTATAATTATAGAAAAACAACATGTATAACCAAATGGTTTTGTTTTAAATGTAGTATTTTCGTTTTGTTTTTCTACATTTGATTTTATAACGGATTAAAACAATATTGATATGCAACTAACAACTTCGGTTGAGTTACCCAAAAATCTGCCTCAGATTAACCATAAGCAACAGTTGATAGTGCTAGGTTCGTGCTTTGCCGAAAACATTGGCCAACGCATCAAACAATTGCAGTTTAAAGCAAACATTAATCCTTTTGGGATATTATACAATCCACTCTCTATTGCTACAGCTATTGAGCAAATCTTAAACTTCAAGACATATTCTGAAAGTGATTTATTTGAATATAAAGGCTGTTGGCATAGCTATATGCATCATGGATGCTTTTCATCGCATGATAAAACAACTACCCTTGAAAATATCAATCAAAGACTTCAAGAAGCACAGCAACAATTAAGTGAATCTGCAGAATGGCTAATACTTGCTTTTGGCACAGCTTATGTTTATACACTAAAAGACAATAATAAAATTGTTTCTAATTGCCATAAACTACCCGAACGACAATTTAACAGAAGAATGCTAGATGTAGACGAAATTGTTACCACGTATAAGCATCTATTAGAAAAGTTAAGAGTGAAACAACCACAACTAAAAGTGTTATTCACTGTAAGCCCTATTAGACATATAAGAGATGGATTGCATGCCAATCAACTTAGCAAATCAACACTCTTATTGGCCATCGACAAACTATGTAAAATGCAACCCGAGCTAAATATATACTTCCCTTCGTATGAGATAATGATAGATGAATTGCGCGATTATCGTTTCTATGCAGATGATTTAGTACATCCATCAAATCTAGCAATAGAATATATATGGCAGCGATTTAGCACTTTATTCTTTTCTTCGGATACAAAAAATATTATGCACGAATGTGAAAAGATTGATAAGTTGCTTCAACATCGACCACTATTTCCCGCCTCAGATGAGTATAAAAGTTTTTTAAGACAAACTGTGTTAAAAATAGAGCAACTTAAACGAAAATACCCGTACTTAGAGTTTTGTTTTGATATACCACAACCCTAAATCGCATAATATTAATGGGTTGATTAATCAATTTCACACTCGAAATAAGCATTTTAACTATGTCACATAATATTGATGATATTTGCAAACAGATAGGCGCCCAGCAAGAAGGAAACAACGAAGCTACAATTGATTGGCTATTGACTGATAGCCGTTCACTTAGTTTTCCGGAAACTACTCTTTTTTTTGCACTTACCACCAAGCGCAATAAAGGAGCCAAATACATTCCCGAGCTTTATGAACGTGGAGTACGCAATTTTGTACTAACTAAAGACGATTATGAGTGGATAGAATCTAATGAATGGCAAAAAGACTCAATCGTATATGATGCGATAAGTAAAGATTCGAAACTTGTACATAATCTTTCTATTGCCGATTGCAACTGGCTTATCGTACAAAATCCTTTAAAATCGCTTCAGAAACTAGCCGAACAGCATCGTAATCTTTTTCATATACCTGTAATCGGTATCACTGGAAGCAACGGAAAAACGATTGTAAAAGAGTGGTTGCATCAGCTACTCAATCCAGATTATAATATCACTCGTTCACCTCGATCGTACAATTCTCAAATTGGTGTACCTTTGTCTGTATGGCAAATGAATGAGAATACAGAACTAGCGATTTTCGAGGCTGGAATATCCGAGCCGGGTGAGATGGACGAACTAAAAAGTATCATTAACCCAAGCATAGGAATTCTAACTAGTATAGGAGGGGCTCACCAGGAGAACTTCTCTACTTTGCAAGAAAAATGTATGGACAAGCTTGCATTGTTTAAAAAGTGCGATGTACTTATCTATAATGCCGACAATGAAATGATAAGCAACTGCGTGGGCAAATCGATGCTTACTTGTAGAGAAATTGCTTGGAGCTGCAAATCGGAAGATCGCCCACTTTACATTAGCAAGATACAAAAGAAAGAAGATCATACAATCATATCTTATCGATATCTTGAAATGGACAATGTATTTTGCATCCCATTTATTGATGATGCATCTATTGAAAATGCATTGCATTGTCTTGCTGCTTGTTTATACTTAATGACTCCATCAGATCAAATTTCTGAACGTATGGTTCGACTTGAGCCAATTGCTATGCGCTTGGAGGTGAAAGAAGGTAAACAAAATTGCATATTAATCAACGATAGCTATAATAGCGATTTAGCTTCTCTAGATATAGCACTCGATTTTTTGGTGCGACGCACAGATAATAAAGAGCTGAATCGTACACTAATCCTTTCGGATATTCTTGAAACTGGACAATCTATCGCTACTCTTTATAGAAAGGTGGCTCAACTTGCCACCAATCGTGGCATCACTAAGATACTCGGTGTAGGTTCTGCTATCAGTTCTATGGCATCGCGCTTTGGCATGGAGAAGTATTTCTTTCGTACTACCGAAGAGATGCTTGCATCTGAGGCTTTTGCTAACTTGCACAATGAGGTGATTTTAATAAAAGGGGCGCGTCCTTTCAATTTCGACAAAGTGACAGATGCTTTGGTATTGAAAGTGCACGAAACAATTCTAGAAGTAAACCTCAGCGCTATGGTTGAAAACCTCAACCACTATCGCACCATGCTCAAACCTCAAACCAAAGTGGCTTGCATGGTAAAGGCTTTTGCTTATGGCGCAGGTTCTTACGAGATAGCAAAAACATTGCAAGAACATCAAGTAGACTACCTTGCTGTGGCTGTGGCCGACGAAGGTGAAGAGCTTCGCAAAGCAGGTATTACCGCTCCTATCATCATTATGAACCCGGAACTATCGGCTTTCAAAACCATGTTCGACTATAAGCTTGAACCCGAGGCTTACAACTTTCATCTATTGGATGCACTAATCAAGGCAGCCGAGAAAGAAGGCATCACCAATTTTCCTGTACATATAAAAATAGATAGCGGAATGCATCGCCTTGGTTTTGAAACCAAAGAGATGGATCGACTTATCCAACGACTCAAGAATCAGAATGCAGTATTGCCTCGCTCAGTTTTCTCGCATTTTGTGGGAAGCGACTCACCGCTATTCGATGATTTCTCTCGCAAACAAATTGCAACTTTTACTCAAGCGGCCGACGAATTGCAAGAAGAGTACAATTATAAGATATTGCGCCATATATGTAACACTGCAGGCATAGAACGTTTTCCTGATGCTCAATTCGATATGGTGCGCCTAGGCATTGGTTTATATGGAGTAAATCCTATAAGCAATGAAATGATTCATAATGTAAGCACATTGAAAGCCACTATTCTACAAATACGTAATGTAGCGGAAGATGAAACTATTGGTTATAGTCGCAAAGGCGAACTGAAAAGGCCATCGCGCATTGCAGCTATTCCTATCGGATATGCCGACGGATTGAATCGTCATCTTGGATGTGGTCGTGGTTACTGTTTGGTAAATGGCAAAAAAGCATATTATGTAGGCAATATATGCATGGATGTCTGTATGATTGATGTAACAGATATTGAATGTCATGAAGGAGATATTGCTATTATATTTGGTAATGAACTTCCTATCACAGTTCTATCCGATTTGCTCGAGACTATTCCTTATGAAATATTGACTGGAGTATCTAATCGAGTAAAAAGAGTCTATTATCAAGATTAAGAAATAGAAAGAAACATGACAATAATTGCATGATTCGGAAAATTTATCGTAATTTGTATTACTAAGATTTATAAACCTGACTAAAAAAATAAAAATGAACAATCTATTATTATTAGGATTCTTACCTAGTGGCTCTGAATGGATTATTATAGCGCTTGTTATACTTCTTTTATTCGGTGGCAAAAAGATACCCGAACTCATGCGTGGATTAGGCAAAGGAGTTAAAAGCTTTAAGGATGGAGTAAACGAAGCAAAAGACGAAATCAATAAAGCAAAAGACGAATTGGACGAACCTGCAGATAAGGAAAAGAAATAAGAATGGCTGAAATGACCTTTTGGGATCACCTCGATGAGTTGAGAAAGGTGTTATTTCGTGTCATTGCTATCTGGTTTGTGCTGGCAATAGGATATTTTATTGCTATGCCCTACTTGTTTGACAGTGTAATATTGGCACCTTGCCACAATGATTTTGTATTCTATGATTTGCTGCGCTATATAGGCACCAGGTTTAATCTAACCGATGAGTTCTTTACTCAAGAATTTCAGGTAAATCTAGTAAATATCAATCTAGCTGCTCCTTTCTTTATACACATGTCTACGGCATTTTGGATGTCGGTGGTGACTGCTATGCCTTATCTATTTTTTGAGGTATGGAAGTTTATTAGTCCGGCTCTTTACCCTAAAGAGAGGAAAGGGGTGCAAAAGGCACTTATCATTGGTACAGGTATGTTTTTTGTGGGTGTATTGTTGGGATACTTTATGGTTTACCCTCTCACCCTACGATTCTTGTCTACCTATCATTTAAGCACACAGATAGAAAATGTAATCTCACTCAACTCCTATATCGACAACTTTATGATGTTGGTGCTTTGCATGGGGTTGGCTTTTGAATTACCACTAGTTACGTGGCTGCTTTCGCTGATGGGGCTTGTCAACAAGTCTTTTCTTCGCACCTATCGCCGACATGCCATTGTAGCAATCATCATTATAGCAGCTGTTATTACACCCACTGGCGACCCTTTCACGCTGGCCGTAGTAGCCATTCCGCTCTATATGCTTTATGAAATGAGCATACTTATGATTAAAGATAAGGAAAAAGAAATTGAGGAAGAGGAAGAATAATTCCTACTTTGATTTAGATTAAAAAAGAATAGTCTTCATTAGTTAAAGTTAATCTAATGAAGACTATTTTTCTTTATAAGAAGATGTTATGATATTAATTCAATATAGGATTTCATTGCTGTCCCATTAAAATCTAAAATAGTTCTTTGAAATATTTGAAATTTAGTTAGTTACAGATGTTTTGCGAGCGAACGGACTTGAATTCATAGTTTTGCATCAGATTAATCTGATTGCATATGTTCCAAGATAAATACGTTTTCGCTCAGTTGGTTTCTTTTCTTAATCGAAGTAAGTTTAATCGCATTGCTACCAAGTATGGTGGTGACAAATATGTGAAGCACTTCACTTGCTGGAATCAACTACTTGCTTTGATGTTTGGCCAACTATCTAATCGTGAAAGTCTACGTGATTTGATAGTTGCTCTTGAAGCTCATCATTCCAAATGTTATCATTTAGGAATGGGCAAAAACGTATCAAAGTCATCGCTTTCAAGAGCAAATCAAGATAGAGACTATCATATCTTTGAAGAATACGCATACTATCTAGTTAACGAAGCAAGGCAAAAGCGCGTCAATCATATTTTTAAACTTGGCGGCAACGTTTATGCTTTCGATTCAACAACTATTGACCTATGTCTTTCAGTCTTCTGGTGGGCTAAGTTCCGTAAGAAGAAAGGTGGTATCAAAGTGCATACATTGTATGATGTAGAAACACAGATTCCTGCATTCTTTCATATCACGGAAGCATCTGTTCACGATTCGAAAGCTATGACTGAAATTCCTTACGAATCAGGTTCTTACTACGTATTTGACCGTGCTTATAACAATTTCAAAATGCTGCATAAGATGCACCAAATTGAAGCTTATTTCATTGTCAGAACAAAAAAGAATCTTCAATACAAATCCATTAAATGGAAACGTCGGATGCCTAAGAATGTAATTTCAGATGCAAATATACTTCTGACAGGATTCTATCCTAAGCAATATTATCCAGAACCACTTAGACTGGTTAAATATTGGGACGAAGAACAAGATCGAGAATTTACATTTATAACCAATGCGATGCATATAACCGCTCTCCAAGTTGCCGATCTTTATAAAAATCGCTGGCAAGTAGAGTTGTTTTTCAAATGGCTAAAACAACACCTTAAAATCAAAAGATTCTGGGGTACTACAGAAAATGCTGTTCGAATACAGATATATGCTGCAATATGTACTTATTGTTTGGTGGCAATCATTCAACATGATATGCAACTGGATAGAAGCACATACGAAGTACTACAAATATTGAGCATCTCATTGACTGATAAAACTCACCTTAGAGACCTCTTTGATAAAACTAAATTTCAAAAAGACAAAGAACGATTCGGACCAAATGGGCCAAGTTTATTTAATTTTTAATTTGTCCCAATTTTAATGGGACACTAATGATAGGATTTATTTTAGAATCATAATTTTTTCTTGTCCTATAATATATACCCCAGGAGTAAGTTTATTAATTGCTTCGCTTCGCAATATTTGAGTTAATATACGAATACCACTGATGGTATAAACATCTACAATTGGGTCAAAAAGCTCTTCTTTATTTTCTATATTGGTAGGTTTTACGTAATCATCAGAATTGGTTAAATAAACATCAGAAAAGCGTATAGGACTTCCACCATAAGACCAAAAACCCGCAATGTATATATGGCTAGGATCTAACTTATTTCCACCATCTTTATATGAGTTATTTAGTTCTATCACTTTTTGTATTTGGTCTCCCATGTCATACATTGCGGGCACAGACCAATAGCTATTTTCATCGAACAAACGAAATGAAGCGCCTCCGGTGTTCACT
>CAMTOV010000030.1 GCA_947074235.1 uncultured Bacteroides sp.
CGTTCAGCATCTTCAGCACCATAGAAATCGAACAAACCATATTTACGGCCAGTCAATTTGTAAATTTCTTCCATGTACTCTTCAACGATAGCTGGAACAGCTTCGTAGTAATTGTTACATGATTCGCGGTGTTGGAAGAAGTGATCAGGGTTTTCAGCCATACCACGAGCAACAGGAGACATTGGGTTCAATGCGCGAGCACGGAATTCAGCCAAAGCTTCTTGATCTATAAGTGGAGCAAGATCTTCATTCTCTAATGTTTCAATTTTTTGGATTTCGTGTGATGTACGGAAACCATCGAAGAAGTTTACGAAAGGTACACGAGATTTAAGTGTAGCCAAGTGAGCAACACCAGATAAATCCATAACTTCTTGTACAGAACCTTCAGCCAACATAGCGAAACCTGTTTGACGAGTAGACATAACGTCTTGGTGGTCGCCAAAGATACACAATGCGTGGCTAGCTAAAGTACGTGCAGATACGTGGAATACGCAAGGCAAGAACTCACCGGCAATTTTGTACATGTTAGGAATCATCAACAACAAACCTTGAGAGGCTGTGTAAGTTGATGTTAATGCACCAGCTTGCAATGAACCGTGAACAGCACCTGCTGCACCAGCTTCAGATTGCATTTCTTGTACCAATACTGTTTCGCCGAAGATGTTTTTACGTCCTGCAGCAGCCCACTCGTCTACGTACTCAGCCATAGTCGAAGAAGGAGTGATAGGATAAATCGCAGCTACTTCAGAGAACATATACGAGATATGTGCAGCAGCTTGATTACCATCACATGTGATGAATTTCTTCTGTTTAGTCATAACAATAAATTAATATTTAAGTAAATAATTCGACTCTTTTCGTTTTAGTATAGAAAACCGAACATCCACAACGGAATTTGATTTCCTCTACCTATCTCGGCTTTATGCAATGCGTAAGTTACACCGGGATTATTCTTTATCTTTGTTCCTTCACAACAAACTTTAAAAGGTTTGTTGTCATCTACCATATAGGTGATGTATTTATCTCCCTTATAAACTTTATGATCTTTCCAAAGTGAATTGGCAAAGAAGGTATTCAGAACATCTTGTTCGTCAACCTTTACAGGATAGAAAGAGTACATTAAGTTTGAATTGTGCATCATGATTTTTGATGGCTTTTTAGGGAAGTCTTCTCCTTCGGGGTAGACTAAGTTTATCAATCGTGCATCTGCTAAGTATTTGATATAATTCATAACAGTGGCACGTGATGTTTGAATATCGGTAGCTAATTGACTAACATTAGGCGCTTTAGAGCCTTCTACAGCCAATAGGTAAAGAAGCTTTTTAATCTTAGATAGATATTTCAATTCAATTTGTTTGATAATCAAAATGTCTACCTCTACCATCATGTTCATGGTTTTAAGAAGATTTTCAGAAAAATTGCGTTTCTCTAAAAAGAAAGGATAAAAGCCATGATGTAGATAGTCTTGAAAATGATCGAGTGGACGAACTTTAGAAAGAATTCCTTTGGCTATTTGTTCGTGATTATTTAATATCTCTTCCAATGAATAAGCACGAAACTTCATGCCTGTTTGTAAGTTCAAAAACTCACGGAATGAAAATCCTCTAAGGTTGTAGCTCTTTACAATATTATTGAGTTCAACATTTTCTTCTTTCAATCGCATTACCGATGAACCGGTAAATACAATCTTCAAACCGGGAAAGCGATTATAGCAAGTACGCAACTCTTCGCTCCAATTGGGATATTTGAAGACTTGGTCTATAAGCAAAACTTTTCCACCGTGTAGGTAAAATTGCTCGGCAAAATCAACAATCGTATGGCCAGAGAAATAAAAATTGTTCATGTTAATGAATAAACATGAACGATCGGTTCCAAATTTTTCTTTGGCATATTGAAGTAGGAAGGTGGTTTTGCCCACACCGCGTGTACCTTTAATACCTATTAAACGGTCGTTCCAATCTATCTCGTCCATCAAATCACGACGAACGGGAGCGTTGGTGTGTTCTACAAGATATGCGTGTGTGCGGTAAAATGATTCCATTTATTATTCTATTTCGGCTGGCAAATATATCATATATTTCTGATATTTGCAAAGTAGAGATAGCAAAAATGTACTTGTTTTTATCTTCCGACTTGAAAATTAGGTTTTAAATCGCTTAAAACTGTTTAATACACTATATTTGAGGCGTTTTTAAAGATTTATTAAGTTTGTGAAAGAAATTTGGATATTTAATCCTGATAATGATTTGGCTTTGGCCGATGGTGGAGCAAATTATATTGCTCCAAATAAGGTGCGACAAATGGTTGATGATTTAGCGATGCTTCCTATGTGGTATGCTGATGCTGAAAGTTATGTTTTGGCTCACTCTGCATACAATCAAGAGTTTCTTAATCAAATGAAAGAGAAATTTCAGTTGTCTGTTAAATTAATCACCTTTTCTGAACTTTCTGATTCGAAATGTTTTTCATTTTACCCTTGGGGGTGGAATTTATCATTATATAATATTCTTTCTCACTACGGAGTCAATCAATACTATCTTCCTTCATTTGACTATATTGATAAATTGAGAATATTATCTCATCGCAATCAGGCTGTAAATTTACTTCCCAATTTACGGCTTAATCATAATTTTTGTGGCGAATCTAACTTACTTACTTCCCTTGAGTGTTGTAGACGATTTGTTGAGGGTCATAAGCATTGTGTACTTAAGGCTCCTTTATCGGGCAGCGGCAAAGGATTGAATTGGTGCAAAGGTGTATTTACTGATAATATTGCAGGGTGGTGCCAACGCAATGTTCACTTGCAAGGAGGAGTAATTGGTGAACCTATTTATGATAAAATCATTGATTTCGCTATGGAGTTTTATTCTACTTCTGATGGCAAAGTAAACTTTATAGGCTATTCTTTATTCTACACTTCGCAAAGTGGATTGTACGAAGGCAATGTTTTGGCTTCCGATGAATATATAGAATCTGTATTATGTAAGTATGTCTCAATAGATGATTTACATGCCTTACGCTCGCAATTAGCAGAAACATTATCGTTCAACTATGGGAAGCAATATAGCGGTTACTTAGGAGTAGATATGATGATTTGTAAGTTTGACGTTTCTCCTTATTATCGTATCCATCCATGTGTTGAAATTAATATGCGAATGAACATGGGAGTTGTATCACATATTATTTCTCAGCATTTTGTATCACCCGGTTCTAAAGGTGTTTTTAAGATTGATTATTGCACCAATCACAACGAACAACAGATGCATTTTTATCAATTGGCTATAGCCAAACCGCTACAGCTTATGGGTGGCAAAGTTACATCGGGTTATTTACCACTTACTCCTTTTACCCCTCATACGCAATATCATGCTTTTATCTTAATTGAGTAGCTGCGCTTTCATTTCCATACCTATCTATAGCAGATACAGCAAAATATGGAGTGTGTATCCATGGATAAAGTGGTGAATATATATATTCTGTACCTCGTATATTTGTTGCTACAATGTTGTGTGGATTGTTTGTGTCTACCGGATGGGTATCTGAAGCATAGATTACATATCGAGGAGCATTCCTTATGTCATTATCGGTAGATGCTTCCCAGTTCAAAGTTGTATAACCTTGTTCATCTGTAGTTTTACTTAGATGTTTGGGCGGTGTTGGTGCAACATTGTCTAACCAAGGCATAGACGGTTGCAAAGCGGGAGCAGTATAAAAATGTGTAGCCAATTCATCATACAAACCCTGTGTGTTTTCCATTAAATATTGCGCACGATAATGAGCTTGGCCAGCCATATTGTGATTGCGGATAAAATAAATCTGTCTTTTTACATCATTAATATTCCAGGTGCCTTCTTTGGGGTCTAGAAAGTAAATACCTAGTCCGGGAATTACCTGACGACCGTTACTTTGTTCTTGCCAATCGAGCGCAAACGGGTAGAAGTGGTTACCACGAAAATACATCATGGGATATATTTGATCTTGTATGCCTTCATTCATCCATCCTTGAGGATCTTGAAACACGGCATCATAGGCATTCCATCCTGATGAAAGAAAACGATTGGTGTCTCTATATTTTCCTACAGGTGATGTACTGACTTTTACCCAAGGTTTTATCTCTTTTACTCCTTTATATATATAGCGAACTATTTCGGTGAGATTATCGCGTCGCCATTGTTGTAGCGAACGGCCTTTCCCATATTTGCGGTAGTCATAGCTATCGGGGAAGTTCTTGGCATACTCAGGATAACGCAAGTAATCATAATGAACGCCGTCTACATCATATCTACTTACTATTTCGCGCGTCATCTTCATTAAATACTCCTTTGTAGCTGGATGACCTGGATTTAGGAAATATTCATTTTTATATGGAACACAGATTTCTTTTCTTTTTTTAGTAACCGATAAATTCCCTAGACTGTTTACTTGACGTTTGCCACCCAAAGGAATAGCTACAATCCAAGCATGACATTCCATACCTCGTTTGTGGCACTCGCTGATGGCAAATGCCAGCGGGTCATATCCTGGGTTTTGCCCTACTTTGCCCGTAAATATTGCGCTATAGGGTTCAATCTCCGAACGATAAGATACATCTCCTCTCATACGAGCCTGAAATAAAACTGTGTTGAAATTGGCCTCTTTTAGATGGTCGAGAATTTTGATTAGCTCATCCTTTTGTTTTTGTATTCCGGCTGGAGTAGTTGCTTTGGTTTTAGGCCAGTCTAGTCCATAGGCAGTAGTTAGCCATGCTGCACGTACCTCCTGTTTAGGTTGTGCGCTTACTGAAATAGTTAAGGATAATAATAGAAAACAGAAAAGAAACAGGCGCATAAATAGGTCGTTTTTGTTACAATTGACTGCAAAGTTAGTAAAAGTGTCGGTATTTTTTTCGTTTTCGTTTGTTTATGCTACATTTGCATGTGTTAAACTAATAAGCGCGCCATGATTACTTTTACAATCTGCCTATTGGCTCTTATTGTTGGATATTTTACATATGGACGATTAGCTGAACATGTGTTCGGACCTGACAATCGAAAGACACCTGCCACTCTATTGACCGATGGAGTAGACTATATGCCACTGCCCACGTGGAAAATCTTCATGATTCAATTTCTTAATATTGCTGGCTTAGGCCCCATCTTCGGCGCTATTATGGGGGCAAAATTTGGTGTGTCTTCTTATGTTTGGATAGTGGTAGGCAGCATCTTTGCCGGAGCAGTACACGATTATTTTGCCGGGATGCTTTCTATGCGTCACGAAGGGGAAACATTACCCGAAATTATCGGTCGATATTTAGGGCTTACTACTAAGAGGGTGATGCTTGTGCTCACTGTAGTGCTGATGATATTGGTGGGCGCCGTGTTTGTTGCAGGCCCTGCCGGTTTACTTTCCAATCTTACACCAGCGGGGTTTGATACAACTTTCTGGATTATAGTAGTTTTCGTTTATTACGTATTAGCAACACTATTGCCTATTGATAAAATAATAGGCAAAGTATATCCTCTATTTGCTGGCGCATTACTTTTTATGGCTTTAGGCATACTAATTATGCTATTTGTAGAGCATCCTATTCTTCCCGAATTTTGGGATGGCATGCAAAATACTAATCCTTCTGCTGCTACATTGCCCATATTTCCTATCATGTTTGTGAGTATTGCTTGTGGAGCTATATCCGGATTTCATGCCACACAGAGCCCTATGATGGCACGATGTATGACAAATGAGCATCATGGTCGTCCTGTTTTTTATGGTGCTATGATAACCGAAGGTATTGTGGCTCTTATTTGGGCAGCTGCTGCAACCTATTTTTTTCATGAAAACGGAATGGGAGAGAGTAATGCCTCTGTAATTGTAAATTCAATAACACGCAATTGGCTGGGTGCTGCTGGTGGTATATTGGCTGTTTTAGGTGTGATTGCTGCCCCTATTACCTCTGGAGATACTGCTTTTCGTTCAGCTCGTTTAATTATTGCAGATTTCTTTAAGATTGAACAAAAAAGTATTCGAAATAGACTTTATATTTGCATTCCACTATTTATAATAGCTATAAGCTTATTGATGTATAGTCTTCGTGATGCTAACGGGTTTAATTTGATATGGAGATATTTTGCTTGGATAAACCAAACGCTCGCTGTGTTTACACTATGGGCTATAACGGTTTATTTAGTACGAGCAGCCAAACTATATTGGCTAACATTGATACCAGCATTGTTTATGACAGCAGTATGTGCCACTTATATTTGCATTGCTCCCGAAGGGTTTGGGCTTTCACATGCTTTATCTTATATAGTAGGGGCTTGTTGTGTGCTTGTAGCTATCATTTGGTTTATCGTGTGGAAAAGAAATTATAAAATGATTGATAACGAAATAATATAACTTCGTATGAAAAAAATAAAGAAATCGACATGGATTACTATAGCTTTGGTTATTTATGTCACAGCAATGGCTATTTATCTAGGACCTAGAAATCATGAGATTAGTTCAACAGAAAAGGTCTTGACCATTATTGCTTCTTATATTATTGTATTTACTCTTTGGATTGTGTTAAGACAAAAAGAAAAAATACAGCAACGACGCCGAGATGAAGAAGAGCAACAAAAACTATCAAATAAATAATTTATAAATTCAATGAAGAAGTATTTTTTTATGGTGTGCTTACTAGTAGTATCACTAGGTGCACACGCACAGTTTGAACAAGGCACTTGGGTTATCAATCCATACGCTACAGGTTTAGGATTTTCGGTAAGTAAAGCAGAAAAAGCACAATTTGGTGTTGGAGCAAAAGCGGGTAATTTCTTAGTAGATGATGTAGCTTTGCTAGTAGAAGCTAGTGCAGATTGGAGCAAAGCGATTGATATATACTCGTTAGGTGCAGGTGGCCGTTATTATTTCAATAAAACAGGTGTTTATTTAGGAGCAGGTTTAAGATTTGATCATTCACGATTGAATGGCGGACATAAAAGTTCGCAGTTTGGCTTGGGAGTAGAAGCTGGTTATGCATTCTTCATATCGGGAACTGTTACTATAGAACCAGCTGTTTACTATAATTGGTGTTTCAATAAAGGAGATATGTCTAAATTTGGTATTAAATTCGGATTTGGTATATATCTGTAAATAGCAGTTATTGTTATAAAATACAAAAAGGGGAAAGTTCTACATGAGCTTTCCCCTTTTTATATTATGCGTTCAATCTTATGGCAACTCAATCACCAGCGACTCTCTTGGAGACATGGTTAGGTTGTCTTGCAAAACAATAGTCCTTCCGGTTAATATATCTTTGCCTTGAGTATAACCATTGAGTATTTCTTGATAATATTTCAAAGAAACGGTTGTTTCTGCATCTGTACCATTAAGCATTACAAATACTGTTTTACCATTGTAGAAACGAGCGTAAGCATATACGCCACTTTGTACCATAAACTGTGTCATATCTCCTTTGCCAATTACTTCATTACCCTTGCGCCAGTTCAAAATAGTTTTAAAGAAGTTGTAGCAATCGCTTTGTATGGCTGTGCGGTCTGCTGCTGTAAAGGCACTTGTACTATCGCCTTGCCAGCCACCAGGGAAATCTTTGCGTACATAACCATCGCTTTGATGCTTCACACCATTCATCATCACTTCTGTTCCGTAGTACAATTGAGGTATACGTCTAGTAGTAAGCAATAGGGTAGCTGCTTGTTTTAGCATAGGTAGATTGTCACCTTCAGCCAAGAAGCGGTCAGTATCGTGATTTTCGATAAAGGCCAACACCGAAAGTGGATCGGTATATAGAAAATCGTAACAGAAGTTATTGTAGATAAGGTCTAATCCCTTAAACCAAGTTTCTGTATTTTCAGTTTTTGCTTTATTGATTTTATCAAAGAAACTAAAGTCCATCACCGTTTTCAGGTTACTGTTTTTAGGAGCCGATAGTCTTGAGTCTTTTTGCCACCAAGCAGTATAAGCGGGTTCAGTTACCCATGTTTCGCCTACTGTATTATAATTGGGGTATTCCTCATTGATGGCTTTCATCCAGTTGCTCATTGCATCATAATCGGCATACGGATAAGTATCCATACGAATGCCATCAACATTAGAATACTCAATCCACCACATGCTATTTTGAAGAAGATATGTATATACATGCGAGTTTTTTTGATTCAAATCGGGCATAGTAGGCACAAACCAACCATTTTCCATTTCATTGGTATCAAATTTAGAGGCATATATATCAATCTGTGGAGTCAACTTATACGATGTTTGTAGGTAGTTGTTTTCAAAGTCGTAATTGTTGAAGAAATCTTTCGATGGCATATCTTTTATCCAAGGATGCTCTACACCTGCATGATTGAAAATCATATCCATTACCACTTTAATGCCTTTGCTGTGGGCTTTAGCAATGAGTTGCTTATACTCTTCGTTTGTTCCGAAGCGTGGATCTACTTTGTAATAATCGGTAGTAGCATAGCCATGATACGAACCGCCTTCCATGTTGTTCTCTAAAACAGGAGTAAACCATAGGGCTGTTACACCTAGGTCTTCGAAGTAATCTAAATGTTGCTCAATACCTGCCAAGTCGCCACCATGGCGAGCATTAGGGTCGCTGCGGTCTACTTTGTAAGGCGACATTCCTGCAATGATATCATTATCTGGGTTTCCATTTGCAAAACGGTCGGGCATCAACAAGTAAAGTGCATCCGAAGCATCAAAACCAAGGTGCTCATCACCCGCCTTATCGCGTTTCTTTAGTTCGTATTGTTCTACAAATTTCTTTTTTCCTATGCTGAAAGTGATAGGGAAAGTACAGGGTTGTACTGAAGAATCTATATTTAAGTAAACAATTAAGTAGTTGTTACTTTCAAGTCTTACACTGCTGTTTAGCGTGATGCCGGGATAATTGACAGATACTTTAGCATCACCAATGTTGGGTCCATATACAAATAGTTGCAACTCAGCATTGTTCATACCTGCATACCAAAATGGTGGGTCTATCTTGGTGATATTCGGGTTAGAATAACCATACATAGAAATCAGCAATACGCTGATAAGAAATAGAATCTTCTTCATGATATTAGTTTGTTTATTAAAATCAACTTTGCTAATATATAATAAAAAAGGCATTTGTTTGGTTTTGCAAACAGATGCCTTTTTTATAAATTTATGCAAACGTTTTCGGTTGTATCTGCTTATGCAAATAACATCGTATCTTTTAGTTAGTTTCACCGCAGTGAAACTCGTGTTTCATTCTAGTAAAACTTTAGTTTCACCATGATGAAACAATAGTTTCGTCCTTATGAAACTTGTGAGAATAAAACTACACTAAAATGAAATGCTGAATGAATAGGCAAGCACCTACTAGAACCAGAATAGGAGATATGTAGTAGATTAAAATGATTGGAACTAACTTCTTGGCTTTTGCATGATGTTCTGCTTTAGTCATTCTGTTGGCTTCCTCTTGTAGTTGCGTGTAAAAGCCTCTTTTCTTTGCTTTTCGGAATAGCAGAAAAGACAGAGCGTAAACAGCTGCCATTATTATATAAGTTATGGTAGGTGGTATTGGCTCAGTCAGCCTTGCCCAAATAAAAAGAAATAGCGTTATAAACATCAAAACTTCTATCGCAAACACTATAATTGATACCTGATATATCTCACTAATTTCGTCTTTGGGCATATGTTTTAATCGGTTTTTAGAGAAAGATGCTCTAACCCATGGAGTCATGTATCGTGTAGATATATTGTATAGCATGATAGAATGTGTTATGTTATTGTGCAGGTTCTACTTGATATCCTTTTTGGCGAAGTAGGTTGATAACCCCATTATCTCCGGGCAGATGTAGTGCACCAACTAATATAAAGGCAGGTGACTCTTGCATTTTTGCAGGAAGAATCTCTGCCCATTGGATATTGCGGCTGTCGAGCAATGCAGCCATCTCAGCTGGAGTTGCATCGCAGTTATCGTTGTTTCTTTTTTGAGAAATAAGGTATAGTTCTTCTATGTTTTGTGCCATATAGGCATCGGTCAACTCTTTAGTTTCATTTAGGCTTTTATCAATATTTGATAATGTGCATACCAATAACTCAGCTTGACGCTGAAGGGTAGCACCATTATAAAGCAAGTTGAATTGATAAGCGGGTGTTTCTAGTCCCGATACCTTTTTCCCTTTGGCTGCTCCTTCTGCTTGAAAATATGCATCTAGTTGCTCGGCAGGATTGAAACCACCGATAGTCTTTATGTAAAGCACTACGATTAGGTTGTTTTGTATAAAGGCCGGCTTCAATTTAGGAGCCATTGCCAAGTCTAGCATCAGGTTCTCTTTTGAGAATTTATTAACCATCTCGTACTCTTCTGGCAGAAATAATTGTTGAAGGGTTGTGTCGCCTTCAATCATCATGGCTTGCTGCATAATTTGCATTACTTCGGGTGTATGCACTTCGCTCATCACCAGTTCGCCAATTATTTGTTGAGAAGCGGTGAATGCCTCGTTAAATCCTGCAATGCTATCGGTAATGCTTAGTGGAGCTAAATGGTGAGTACCCATCAAGTAAGAAGGTTGATCTAAACCATTGCCAGATATTTTCCATAAAAGTTGTGCTTGAACTGCAACTATCTGCATACAGGCAAATAGAAGTATAAAAAGAATTTTTTTCATGTTGAGGGTTTTAATGTGACAAATTATCGAGTGCGGCCACCGCTTATCCAATTAGAGAGGTAGTAAGGCTCGTTGAGGCTGTTTACTCGCACCCCTTGCGATGAAGATGCATGAACAAATTTGCCGTTTTTCAAATAAATGCCTACATGGTTGATTGTTTTCTTGGAACGATCGGTTGAGAAAAATACAAGGTCTCCTTCTCGAAGTTGGTTTTTAGAGACCTTTTTGCAGATGTCCAATTGAGCTTTGGAGCTACGAGGTAACTCTATTTTATAAACTGTCTTATACAACTGACAGGTAAGCCCCGAACAGTCAATACCATTCTTTGAATTACCGCCTATGCGATGAGGTGTACCTACCCAGTTGGCAGCATTGGTATAAAGCTTATGGTTATCTTCTTGATTGATATCTATTCCTAATTTGATAGACGAGCGAGCCAGTGCCTGATAGTTGTAACTAGGAGCAGCTGTACGACAAGATGATAAACCAACAAGGATACTTATAAATGCAGTTAAGTAAAATAGGGTGTTTTTCATAGGTCTAAGTGTTTTTATGATTCGCTTTCCTCAATCACCACCTCAATATTTTCCACTTTGCTATTTTCTTCCTCTTTTTCCTCCTCTATTACTGCAATGTTGAAATAGTCTTCAAGCTCTTTTTCGGCAGAGTTGTTTTCGTTAATAATATCGCGAAGAATTACACCATGTTCTAAAAGGGCAATGCGCGAACATACATCAACTGTATGATTTAAGTTATGGCTCGAGATAATAACCGTTGCATTATGCTCTTCACTATATTTTTTTAGTAAGTGCTTGATTATAGCTTGCGAACTAGGATCAAGGAAGTTGAATGGCTCATCTAGTATTAGTAATTGTGGATGATGCAACATAGCCGAGATAATACCAATTTTTTGTTTGTTGCCGGCAGAGAAGTTACGAATAAACTTCTTTTGATTAATAACCTCATCATTCATGAAGCGCTCAAAAGGTTTGAGGCGATTGTTTATTTCCTCTTTTGTTAAGCCATACATCTTACCAATGAAGTAGAAATACTCTTCGGGAGTGAGGTAATCTATTAAGAAACCATCGTCAATAAATGCTCCGGTATATTGTTTCCAATCTTCGCTTTTGCTAACGTCTACATTATTGATGCAAATTTGTCCATTGTCTGCTTTAAGCAAATCTAGTATAAGTCGGAATAAGGTCGTTTTACCTGCTCCGTTGTTGCCCACCAAACCAAGTAAGTCGCCTTGTTGTATAGTGTAGTTCTCTATATCTATGGCACGTTTCTCTCCGAAGTTCTTTTGTAAGTTATTGATAGTAATCATATCTTAATCTATAATTTAAAACTGATATTCATTTAACGTTCTCTACTGCTTCTAAAATCTTGCATATTCTGATAGCGACGTTTCATAAAACGCTTATAAACATTCATAATCCACCATTTGGAGGTTGCTACAAATGATAAACCGATGATTAATAATACCCACGAAGCACCAGTTTCGCCAAATATTAATTTCAGTACAACAAGCAGTATGAGCGGAGCACCAAGCGTAACACCACTGATAAGGTTTTGTAATCCTGTGCCTGAATTTTGACGGCCTGTGATTTTAGCATTCAATGGGGTAGATTTATTGTTGTATACCGCCAATTGGAACAACCCGAAATAGATAAAACCGATAGTGAATATTGCCAATGAGATAGCTGTTAGAATTGAGATTTTGCCCATAATAATAGCAGGAGACATCAATATCAATGGAATAAGTATTGCAATACAATACAATATATATTTTGCTCTAAGCAGATTATAAATAGACTCTTTACGACTCATCAAACCATCCATATAGTTGCCCTCATAGCCCATGATGTTTATTAAGAACATAATGCCGAAGATAGCAAAATTGTATACGGTAATGAAGTTTTTCATGCCTGTCTGATCATAGTGTTCGGTAAACCCTAATAGGCAGCTAAAGGCTATTACTACAATCATTATCATTCGTAAAGAGTGCTTGCATGTTTTATTGCGTAGCATCATTTTCAATTCAAGACGCATGTATTCGCCAATCTCTCCATAACGTTCAAAGAATTTGTATTCAGATGCGTTCACTTTCGTATCTTCAACTTTATTGAGCTCTTGATAAATAAGCTCTGACATGATAATACGGTTAGCTAACCACATAGCAACAATAAGCCCAATAGTAGCCAAAAAGATAAGAATGTTTCCCTCAATGTAAAACTCACCTAGGTCAACAAAGAAATCTGTTACAAAACTTGTTTCGGGGATGAAGATAGCAGCTGCTAAACCACCGTATACTGCAAGTGGAAGAAGAATCCACCAGATGCGTTCGCTCATTAATGTGCGACAAAGTAAGTACCAGTAGTTGTTGAATACCATTAACAGCCAGATGCCAAGACAGTAAGTGATGATACCAGCGATGCCATAATATCTTGTAACGGTAATAATGGCGAAGGGAACAAATAGAAATAACCAAATAAAGTTGAAGCCACTTAGACCAGATCGAATAAGAAGGAAGTCTATTAAGCGGTTTCGTTTAACCGGCAACAGGAGGTAGGGTTTTACCTCCTGTGTCGGTGTTTTTTGAAACGCAAAACGCAATAGAAAATCGAGAGTCATGACAAATATGAGCCCCCCATTCATTAAATGATAGGGCTCCATATTTTCTGTTTCTAGGGCAAAGGCAAAGGTGATTCCGAAAAAGATTAAATAACCAATCCAAAAGAAAGCAGCAATATACATTATGTACTTTCCGAATTTGTTTTTATCATACATCGGATGCCTTTTAGCAGCCAATTTGCCGTGCTTGCGTAGTTCGTTAAAAAGTTGTATCATTACTCTTCTTCAGGGCTAATCATGCTAACTTCAATTCTATTCTTTTGGCTTAACAAGATGTTTGTAAATGCTTGAATATCCTTAGCTGTGATACCGTTTACAATTTGATCGTAATCTTTCATCATATTTATGCCTTCGAATAGATATTCATCAATTGTGTTCAACCAATATCCGTTTTCCTTCAAGTTTTCAGCATGTTTCTTCAACATATACTCTTTCACTTTATTCAAGTTTTCTTCAGAAGGACCATTTTTAGCCAAATTAGCAGCCTCGGCAAAGATAATTTCCATCAGCTTAGCTTTTTTAGAAGGAGCTGTGTCGAATATTATTTGCAACATGAATTTTTCGGTAGGATATTTAGTTAAGCTACCACCTACATGCACTCCATAAGTACCGCCTTCGTCTTCGCGCACTTTTTCAGTATAAATCAAATCCAAAATTTGGCTTGTCATACTCATCATGATATTGTTACGCTCAGTATATTGTATGTTACCTGAATACAACACAAGGTTGCTAGCTTTAGGAGTTTCTTGTTTGCGAATAAACTCGTTAGTAAACTCACCTGTACGAATATTCATGTTGTTGTCAACAAATGTTTCATTACGGTTAATTGCAGGAAGTGCACCAAGATATTCAGCGATAAGCTCTTTGTCTTTTTCAAGATCAACATTACCTACCAGGATGAAAGTAAAGTCGCTAGCATCTTTGTATCTATCCTTGTATATTTCAAGAATTTTATCGTAATCAATTTGGTCTACCATATCAGCCTTCATACTCGTTCTACGAGGATGATTCATATATACTGATGATTGGATAGAATCTCTAAATGCTGATACAGGATTTAATTCTTGATTTTGAAGAGATGCTTTAGTTCTATTCTTATAAGAAGTGAATGCATCATCATCTCTGCGAGGAGCAGTAAATGTTAGGTATGTAAGTTGTAACATTGTTTCCAAATCTTGTGGAGAACAGCTACCGCTTACTGATTCTGTTAGTGCACCAATATTAGCACGTACAGATGCCTTTTTACCGGCTAGTACTTTTTCTAAATCTACTGAGCTAAAGTTGCCAAGACCACCTACGCTAACAGCATTTAAAGATTTAAGATTAATTGCTTCGCTATCTGGATACAATGAACTACCACCAACACTGAAGCCTTTCATGCGGATTTCATCAGCTTTGAAGTCTGTGTCTTTTACTACAACCTTTACACCATTAGATAGTGTCAATTCTGTAGCACCAAACATAGGAAGTTCCTTTTGAGATACAATTTTGCCACCTTGTGGTTTTTCGCTCATCAATGGTTCGTCAGATACATTATCTACATAAGGAGTAAGTTCTTCTTTATCGATGTTTACGATTAATTCAGACAAAGCTGTTTTAGTTGGAAGTTTGAGTCCTTCTTTTTCAGGAGCAAATACAGCTAACACCTGGTTGCTGTCTGAAACTAATGCCTGCATCATTTGATTTAATGCCATAACAGGAATGTTAGGAGCAATTTGGCTAATGATAGCATATTCGTTTTCGATACCAGGAATTGGTTCGTTATCAAGGAAATGACGAACATATGCATTTACATACGAGTCGTTTTTACGTTTGTCACGTTCGTTGAATGCTGATTCAAGCTCACGTAGATACTCTGCACGTGCTCTATTATATTCTGTTTCAGTAAAACCAAACTTGCGAGCGCGTTCTATCTCACGTACTAATGTACCGATACCTTCTTCTACTTCACCCTCTTTGCACACTACAAAGCCAGTTAAAGCTCCTTTAGTTTTTGAAACAAAGAATTCTCCATCGTAAGCATAAGCGTAAATGTAAGGAGGATTAGCCACTTGAAGTAATTCACCTAAGCGTGAAGTAAGCATATTGCCAATCAAAGTAGTAGCATAATCTTCTACCATATAGCCTAAGTTACCTTTTTCAGCATCAGGAGTAACATCATGTTTGCAGAAGAACATTGCTTGAATGTTTGCTTGTTCCTTATCTTGCTCAATAATAATGATAGGCTCAGTATTGTTATCTACTGGATAGTAAATACGTTCTTTAGCTTCTGGCTGAGCTGGAATATCAGCAAACATCGTTTTGATCTTAGCTTCAATTTCATCTACGTTGATATCACCAACAACTACTACCGCTTGCAAATCTGGGCGATACCAAGTTTCATAGTAATCACGCAAAGCTTGGTGTGGGAAGTTCATTACTACCTCCATTGTTCCAATAGGGAAACAAGTAGCATATCTTGTTCCTGGATACATTTGTTTCAAGCTTTTCTCCATCATACGTTGAGATGCACTCATACGAGTACGCCACTCTTCGTTGATAACGCCACGCTCTTTGTCAATCTCTTCAGCAGCAAGCTCAAGGTCGTTAGACCAATCGTGAAGAATCAAAAGACATGAGTCGATTGCACCAGCAACTGTTACAGGTACATTTGAAATGTTGTAAACAGTTTCGTCAATCGAAGTATAAGCATTAAGGTTCTCTCCAAACTTAACACCAATCTTTTCTAAATATTGTTTTAAACCATCACCTGGGAAATTTGTAGTTCCATTGAAACACATATGTTCCAAAAAGTGAGCCAAACCTAGTTGGTTTTGTTCTTCTTGAATTGAACCAACTTTTTGTGCGATGTAGAAATCAGCACGGTTTTCAGGCAAAGCATTTTTACGAATGTAGTAAGTTAGACCGTTTGGTAATACACCAATACGTACGTTTTGATCAATAGGAATAGGAGGCATTTGTTGAGCAAATGCTTGTTGCATACTACAGCATATCAGTAGCACTGCAACAAATAAAGTACTAAAAAATCTCTTCATAATAATTTTATAAATAATTTGTTTGTAATAGTTAGTCGATACAGAATGATATAAATCACACAATAGCTTCTCTAATTCTAACTAATTTTTCTAGTAATCCTTCTAACAAGTCTAACTTGAGCATATTTGCTCCGTCACTTTTAGCTATACTTGGGTTTTCATGTGTCTCAATAAATAAACCATCTACACCAACGGCAATACCGGCTTTTGCTATGGTTTCTATTAGTTGAGGCATTCCACCGGTCACACCACTGGTTTGATTGGGTTGTTGTAGAGAATGCGTTACATCAAGTATTACAGGATGACCGAAGCTTTGCATAGTGGGTATGCCACGATAGTCAACAATTAAGTCTTGATAACCAAAAGTAGTACCACGTTCAGTAAGCATTACTTGATTGTTGCCAGCCTCTACTACTTTATCGGCAGCAAACTTCATCGCTTCGGGTGAAAGAAATTGTCCTTTCTTGATATTGATAATCTTTCTTGTCTGAGCAGCGGCAACTAGCAAATCTGTTTGTCTACAAAGAAAAGCGGGAATTTGTAGTATGTCTACATATTCAGCTGCCATAGCAGCTTCTTCAGCAGTGTGAATGTCAGTCACGGTAGGCACACCAAATGTGTTGCGTATTTTTTCTAAAATTCTTAATGCTTTTTCATCTCCAATTCCTGTGAAAGAATCTAGCCTTGAACGATTTGCTTTTCTATATGATCCTTTGAATACATAAGGAATCTGCAAGCGTTCTGTAATATTTACTATTCTATCAGCAATTCTCATTGCCATGTCTTCTCCCTCTATAACACAGGGACCTGCTAATAGGAAAAAATTGTTAGCAGGATTGTTTTTTAATTTATCTATCATGATTATTGAATAATATCAATCTTATTTTGGGATAATAATATTTGTTTTTTCTGGTAAAATTCCTATTTCAATGGGAAAGTGCTTGGGTAATATTCTTCCATCTAAATCGATAGCGGCATTTTTAGCTCTAAATACTTTTATTTTTTTGGTACGGTAACTCTTTACATACTTATGATTTAGAATACGGCCTTGTATGAGCATCCATAGTCCCATCATTGTTTGCAATAATTGTGGACGATAAATGATTGAAACGTCTAGCCACCCATTGTAAGGCACAGCACTTGGAGTAAGACCATAACCAGGTGCATTGCCAATACAAATAGCCATGATACGTCCACGTATATGTTCTCCATTTATTTTGAGATGAGTTCTATATACGTTGTGCTCGAAGAAAAGAAGGAAGAATGCGGTGATGTATGATAAATATTTTAGGCCCCAAAAGCGTTTTGTGCCATCAGTAACCTTTGCCACACGAGCTCCAAAACCTATATTAACGGTATTTAGAAAATAGCGTTTGTGATGCGTTTCGCCATCATAGTAAGTGCAAAAGCCAACATCTACCTTGCGAGTGCGATGATCCATGATACATTTCACAGCATCTTTATAGTCCATGTCTATATCCCAATATTTGGCAAAATTGTTACCAATCCCGTTTGGTATAATACCAATAGCTATATTCTCTTTATTGGGAGCGTCAGAGTGCATAATACCATTGATTGTATCATTTAAAGCTCCATCACCACCTACCACAACGATAGTTTGATATCCATTGTTTGCGAGAATGCCCGCAAGTCGTTCTACTGAGCCAAACCCTTCGGATTGTACATAGTCATAAGACACTCCTTGAGTATCCATAAACTCCTTTATCTCTTTCCAGCGCTTTTTTACCTTTCTGGTACCAGCCTTGGGATTATAAATTACTCCCCATTTTTTTGGATCTACACTCATAATTTATTTGAAGTAACTTTTTATTTTGATGACTAAACAAGGTCTTGATACAATTAAATCAATTTCTCTTTTACAAAAGCTATTTTATCTTCTGTAGGCATTGTTGCATCAATCCAATGTATTTTTATACCTCTTCTTTCCATACCCCTAAACCAAGTCATTTGTCTTTTGGCAAATTGATGAATGGCAATCTCTAGTTGTTCAAACATCTCTTGATAGCTTAACTGTCCGATTACGTGCAGTGTAAGATATTTATATTCGAGTCCGTAATATATTAAATCTTCTGGAGAAATTCCTTGATTCAGTAATTGTTTAACTTCATCAATCATTCCTTCATCCAATCTTTGTTTCAGTCTTTTGGTGATTTTATTGCGTCGCAGTTCTCTATCAATGTCAATGCCAATGATTAAACTGCTCAATTCAGGAAACACTCTTTTGTTAACAGGATGCTCTTTGTAATAAGCTTCTATCTCGATAGCACGGATGGCTCTTTTTGCAGTATCCACATCGGTAGAGTTGTGCAGACTCTTATATTGTCTAAGCACCTCAGTTAATTCTTCAAGCGATTTATCAGCTAATTGTTCTCTTAATTGTTGGTTTTCGGGTACAGGCATTAGTTTGTATCCTTTAAGTACAGATTCAAGATACATGCCAGTGCCACCACACAGAATGGGTAAACAATCTTTTTGTTTAATTTGATTGAATGCTGTAAGGAAGTCTCTTTGATATTCAAAGACATTGTATTTATAGCCCGCAGAGGCTATATCAATAAGATGGTAGGGGATATGTTTACCATTTATGGTATAATCAGCTAAGTCTTTGCCAGTGCCTAAGTCCATTCCACAATAAATTTGGCGAGAATCCGCACTGATAATTTCCGTATTAAGTTCGGCTGCTAATGCAGCTGCAAAAGGAGTTTTACCAGAGGCTGTAGGACCAAGTATGGCGATTAAATCATAGTACGACATATCATACTGTTTTTAGTATCACGACAAAGATAATAAAAATGTATGAATATGTATTTATTTATGATTTCCGAATACTATTTATTTTATTTCTAACAATTAATGCATTTAAGATTGAAACACAAATCACCAATCCTCCACCTATGGCATAAGTCAAATAGGGTGTATTTAATTGAAGTTGAGGAAATATGGAGCTAATTTCAATATAATATACATTGCGCAGCAAAGATATAATAAGAAATGACAGAGCTAAGATGAAAATGTTTAAGCAAATTGACATTAATTGATAGGGAAGAGCTACTTGAAAAGGTGTATAGCCTATAAGAAGTAAATTTTCAAACTTGCTCGTGTTTTTCTGTACCAGTAAATATATACTCAATATTAAGATGTAAAATGATAATATGCAAATTAATAAGCCAATACATAACACAATTGTTATGATCATGCGTAGAAAATAGGCAGTCTTTCCATTATCCAACTTTCCATCTTCAGTTTCGTATCCATTGTCTTGGAAGTACTTAACTACAGCTGCATCTGCCGGGTTGGTCACTTCAATGATCAGCCTCGAAGGATTTGCTTCTGCCTTTGATGAGAATTTTGCATTTGCCCACTCCATAAATGATTGTGGAACAAGGATTGTGTTGAGCCGATTTGAAAAACCAACAATATTCCCTTTTAAGTTTTCGTGCTCACCATTCCCCCTTAGGCTAATATCCATTTGTATTACACTCATTAATCCTTCTGATAGTTGAGGTAAGTTTCTAGTTTGAGCAAAACCAAAATTATATAGATTCAAATAATTGCGAGGAATAATAATTGGTATAACATCCAATGCAGGATTAAATTCCCATTTATTGAGATTGGCATCAACAAATTCATCGGGCACAGATTCAAAAAACATTTCGGTAGACATGCCTAGGTTTGTGCCACTCATACCCAGCCCCGCCGATACCTTAAACTGTGATGGAGTAAAAGCTCCAATACTTTCTACAAATGATTGGTTTTTTAAATTCTCAATTTCTTGTTTTGAAAATGTGTTGTCTTTGCGCATAAAACTATTGAGTGCTCCCACCTTTTTGGTAACTACTATATAGTCTTTTTTTAGAAAGCTATCGCCCTCTTGAAACAAAGGAAGAATATCACTATAAAACTGAATACTTAAGAGCACAATAGTCATTCCCAATAAGTTGGCAAAGAAAAAGCCTATTAATTGTCCAAAGCTGATATGCTGACGTAGTAATTTCCAAATAAGTCTCATGGCGAATGTCTTATGTTTAAGCTGCAATTTATAATTTCAATGTTTGGCTGTAAGGCAAATCTATTGTTTTGCCAATAGATGTTACAATAATGCCTGCTTCCTGTTTTTCTGCTTCTTCAATCAATATATTTCTCATGATGCCTGCATTGCCCTCATCTAAATGACTGATGGGCTCATCCAGAAAAATAAAATCAAACGGTTGACATAAAGCACGAATAAATGCAACACGTTGTTGCTGACCAAAAGATAATTTTCCTACTTTGGTAGATAATTTATCAGCAATGCCCATTCTTTCGAATAAAGCAATAATCTCTTTTTTCTTTTTGAAAGAAGATAAATGGTTTTTTATTTGAATGTTTTCTAATGCTGTAAGTTCTTTGAATAATCGCAAGTCTTGAAAGAGCATTGAAATAGAGTGTCTACGTATAGCAGTCCATTGTTTGATAGAAAGATTTTTAATGTTGTTATCATCAAAGTTTATTATTCCTTGATAGTCGTTTCTGTAACCGTAGATAAAGCTACATATTGAAGATTTGCCTGTTCCAGAAGCTGCCTCTATTAAATATTTCTCTCCTTTATGGAAAGTTATATCCTGATGCCAAACGTCTGATGTGATTGTATTTAAATCAGCAAACACTTCGGGAAGTGTTTGCTGAAGATGTATTTGTT
>CAMTOV010000031.1 GCA_947074235.1 uncultured Bacteroides sp.
CATATTCAGTCATCCAATCTTCTGAATATCCTAAACGCTCTTTGTATTGTTTTACGGCCATGGCAGTTTTATGCACATCGTCTGCTTTCCAAACTGTTTTGGTGCAAACATCATGTATAGTCTTAGCAGTCATTGATCTCAAAGCACCTTTAAAGATAGAAGGAACTCTAAGTTTCCATTGCATCAAGTTGCCCATCAACATCATTAAATCGCTAGAGAAACCTTGATACATGAAAAGATATGACTGAACGTCATTCTGAGAGCGACAGTTTTTCTTTACTGAGCTGTCAATCTCTTTAAAGAAATTCTCGCTTATACCATAATCTTGCATCAACATCTTCTTTGAAGCCGACTTTTCTCCTAATCCTAGTTTACCACCTTGAGTAGGTATCTTGAATAAACGTTTAAATTGTGCTACATCGGGCACAAAACGGATATTGGTAATACCAAGATTAACTGCGAGTACCGATTGAAAATATACTCTTGTTAATGACACGAAGTCTTCTACATTACCAACAACCTTACCCGTGTCGTTAGCGTTTTTCTTAAATAAGTTAGCAAATATGCTCATATATTTGAATTAACGAAATTACTATTAGATGAATAATATGATGCAAAATTAAGAAATAAGTTGCGATAATCAATAAGATAGTGTTATAAAACGAAAAAAGCCGAACTCTAATTAAGCTCGACTTTAGAATTTCTATATAAATTAGAAATTATTTCTTAGATGCTTCCAATGATGCTTTACGGAATTCTTTCATTGATTTTTCAATTTCTAATGAAGCTTTACGAGCGCGTGTACCAGCAGCTTTGTTACCGTTTTCGATTTGTGCATTTGCATCTTTGTTAAATTCAGCAACTAGTGCTTCGATTTTTTCTACTAATTCTTTCATAATCCTTTATATTATTTTGTTAATAATGATGGGCAAAAATACACTGTTTCGCGAAATAAAAGCATAAAAACCGTTTTTTTTTTGAAAAAATCAGTGAAAAGATGCGCTATATAAGCCTTTTCGGCTTTTTTATCTACTTTTGTAAGCATGAAATCATTGACAAACACCGACTTTATACATGCTTTGATTGCTGAAGGTGAGCATCAACAACAAGACTTTAAATTCGAAATATCGGATGCTCGAAAGATTGCAAAGACTCTTTCGGCTTTTTCAAATACCGATGGTGGTAGGTTGCTAATAGGGGTAAAAGATAATGGCAAGATAGCAGGCGTGCGTTCTGATGAAGAGATTTATATGATAGAAGCTGCGGCACAAATGTATTGTCAACCACAGGTAAATTACGAAACACAGATTGTTAAAGTAGAAGGTCGCACGGTGTTAATTGTGCAAATAGATGAAAGTGATGTTAAACCTGTTTATGCAAAGGATGAAAATGGAAAACATTTAGCTTACTTACGGGTTAAAGATGAAAACATTCTTGCTACGCCTGTTCACTTGCGTGTGTGGCAACAAGAGGGAAGTTTAAAGGATGATTGGATGCAATATACAGAAAAAGAACAATTATTACTTGATTTGCTACAAAATGACTCCTTTATCTCTTTGAATCGATATTGCCGTAAGGCGGGAATTAGCCGTAGAGCTGCCGAACATCTATTGGCAAAATTTATCCGTTACGATATTGTTGAGCCTACATTCGAGAATCATAAGTTCTACTTTAAGTTGAAATAAGATAATACTTTATAGTAATGGAAGAAATATATACGTGGATTAATGAGATAAATGATGTGTTATGGACATATGTACTAGTTGCATTATTGCTAGGGTGTGCCATTTGGTTTACCATTAAAACACGTTTTGTGCAGTTTAAGATGCTGGGTGAGATGGTTCGTCTCTTGGGCGATTCAAATATAAAGCACGATGACCATAAAAAACATATCTCTTCTTTTCAGGCATTTGCAGTGTCATTGGCCAGTAGAGTAGGTACAGGCAACTTGGCCGGTGTAGCTACAGCCATTGCTATTGGTGGGCCAGGAGCTGTGTTTTGGATGTGGATTATTGCCTTATTGGGTGCATCTAGTGCCTTTATAGAATCTACGCTTGCGCAGTTATATAAGAAAAAAGGAAAAGACTCTTTCATTGGTGGACCTGCCTATTACATACGCGATGGCTTAAAGAAACCTTGGCTTGGGGCATTGTTTGCTGTTCTTATCTCCATAACCTTTGGCTTTGCTTTCAACTCTGTGCAGAGCAATACCATTTGTGCGGCAGTAGAACACGCATTTGGTTGGGGAAATATGGAAGTAGGTATCGCTCTTACCGTTATGACTTTTGCTATAATCTTTGGAGGTATACAGCGCATTGCCAAGGTGAGTAGTATCATTGTGCCAGTGATGGCTTTAGGATATATTCTGTTGGCTCTCATAATAGTGATACTTAATATTACCCACCTGCCCGGTGTGATAAAGGTTATCATCAGCAATGCTTTCGGATACGAATCTCTACTGGGAGGCGGTATAGGTGCCGCTTTGATGCAAGGCATTAAGCGTGGTTTGTTTAGCAATGAGGCAGGTATGGGTTCTGCTCCAAACGTAGCCGCTACAGCAAGTGTGTCACATCCCGTTAAACAAGGGCTTATTCAGGCATTGGGTGTGTTTACTGATACGCTGCTTATTTGTACCTGCACAGCCTTTATCATCCTTTTCAGTGGTGCGCCGCTCGATGGATCTGTTAGTGGTGTGCAACTCACACAGCATGCTCTTAATAATGAAATTGGATCTATTGGTGGAGTCTTTATTGCTGTGGCACTTTTCTTCTTTGCTTTCAGCAGTATCATTGGCAATTATTATTATGGCGAAGCCAATGTGCGCTATCTCACAAAGCATGGTGGCTTACTCTTTGCCTATCGCATACTAGTAGGAGGTATGGTGCTATTTGGTTCGCTTGCTACATTGGAGCTGGCTTGGAGTTTAGCCGATATCACCATGGCATTGATGACACTTTGTAACCTAGTAGCCATCGTAGGGTTGGGCAAGTATGCTTTTCGTTTGCTTGCCGATTATCGCAAACAGAGAGCCTCAGGCATTAAAAGTCCGGTGTTTAAGAAAGAGCAAATGCCCGATATCGAGAAAGATATCGAATGTTGGTAAAGTGCTTTTTTCAATATATCACTTGCATAAGAGTGTTCTGTGCGTTACTTTTGTAGAAAATCCTTTATTTTAAGAATATACACCACATTATATAATATGATACAAGGTAAGAAATTTATCTCTCCTGGTGCATGGTTCTCCATGATTTATCCAGCTGATTGGAGCGAGTTTGAAGATAGTGAGGGAACTTTCCTTTTTTACAATCCTGATGTTTGGAATGGCAACTTCAGAATATCTGCATACAAAGAGGATGCTACAAAAAGAGGAAGCATGAACTATGGTAAGCAATTGGTGTCTGATGAACTCAGAAGCAACTCTTCGGCAAAGCAAGTGAAGATAGGCAACTATACATGTGCTTACAGCAAAGAGATGTTTGAAGAAGGGGATGAATATTACACTACTCATTGGTGGGTAGTGGGCATCGACAATATGGCTTTCGAATGTTCATTTACGGTTCGCAAGGGCGAGCATGTGAAGGTGGCCGAAGATATCATCTCTTCTATCTCAATTCGCAAGGATGATGTGAAGTATCCTGCCGAAATGATTCCTGTTAGACTTTCTGAAATCTATCTGATTAATGAGTCTTACGAGTGGATTGCCAACACTATCAAAAAAGAATATACTCAACCATTTCAGGGTGTAGAGGCCGACTTGGCCAAACTGCAACAATTGGTAGATAGTGGTTTGATAGGTAAGAAAAAGAAAGACGAATGGCTGGCAGTGGGTATTGCTATATGTGTTATTTTAGCCAACGAAGTAGAAGGCTTGCAATGGATGACACTGGTTGATGGTAATCGTGAAGCACCCGTTTTGGTGTACAACGATGCTGTGATAGACCCAATGAAACTGGTTTGGAGTAAGATTAAAGCTGGCGAACCTTGTAATATTGAGGCTTCTTACCAAGAAGCTCTCCATTCTGATAAACAATAATTTATGACTCCCTATTTACAAATAGACAATCTAACCAAATCGTTTGGCGATTTGGTATTGTTCGAAAATATATCTTTTGGTATTGCCGAAGGCGAACGTATTGGTTTGATAGCCAAAAACGGTTCGGGCAAGACCACTTTACTCAATATCATTGCAGGTGAAGAGGGATACGACAGTGGTGCTGTGGTGTTCCGTCGCGATTTGCGTGTGGGTTATCTCAAGCAAGATCCCAATTATCCCGAAGAGTTAACCGTACTGGAAGCTTGTTTTCATCATGGCAACAGCACGGTGGAGTTGATTAAGGAGTACGAACGCTGCATGGAAACGGAAGGCCATCCGGGTTTGGAAGATTTGTTGGCTCGTATGGACCAAGAGAAAGCTTGGGAGTACGAACAAAAGGCCAAACAGATTTTGTCGCAATTGAAGATTCGCAACTTCGACCAAAAGGTGAAGCAGCTATCCGGTGGGCAGCTCAAGCGCATTGCTCTAGCCAATGCTTTGATTACCGAGCCCGATTTGCTTATCTTAGACGAACCTACCAATCACCTCGACCTTGATATGACCGAATGGCTCGAAGATTATCTTCGTCGCACCAATTTGAGTCTGTTGATGGTGACGCACGACCGCTACTTCCTCGACCGTGTGTGCAATGAGATTATCGAAATAGACAATCGCCAACTTTATCAATACAAAGGCAACTACAGTTATTACCTCGAAAAGCGTCAAGAGCGCATGGAGGCTAAGAGTGTAGAGGTAGAACGTGCCAACAATCTATATAAAACGGAGCTAGACTGGATGCGCCGTATGCCACAAGCCCGTGCAACCAAAGCAAAGTATCGCCAAGATGCTTTTTACGAGTTGGAGAAGGTTGCCAAGCAGCGCTTCAACAACGACAATGTGAAGTTGGAGGTGAAGGCATCGTACATAGGCAGCAAGATATTTGAGGCTGAGCATCTATATAAGAGCTATGGCGACTTGAAAATTCTCGAAGACTTTTCGTACATCTTTGCTCGATATGAGAAGATGGGTATTGTAGGTAACAATGGAACCGGAAAGTCTACCTTCATTAAAATATTGATGGGGCAAGTGCAACCCGATAGCGGCATAGTAGATGTAGGTGAAACGGTGCGTTTTGGTTACTACTCGCAAGATGGATTGCAGTTTGACGAGCAGATGAAGGTGATTGATGTGGTGCAAGATATAGCCGAAGTGATAGAACTGGGCAATGGCAAGAAACTCTCTGCATCGCAATTTTTGCAACACTTCCTGTTTACTCCCGAAACTCAGCATAGCTATGTATATAAATTGAGTGGGGGAGAGCGTCGCCGATTGTATCTATGTACTATCTTGATGCGCAACCCTAACTTCTTAGTGCTCGACGAGCCTACCAACGATTTGGATATCGTGACACTCAACGTGCTCGAAGAGTATCTTCAAAGCTTCAAAGGGTGTGTTATTGTGGTGTCGCACGATAGATACTTCATGGATAAGGTGGTAGATCACTTGATGGTATTCAACGGTCAGGCTGACATCCGTGACTTCCCCGGAAATTATAGCGACTATCGCGACTGGAAAGAGGCGAAAGAACAGAAGGAAAAAGAGGCTGAAAAACCACAAGAAGAGAAGACAACGCGTGTGCGCCTAAACGAAAAGCGCAAGATGAGCTTTAAAGAGAAGCGCGAATATGAACAACTGGAAACGGAGATAGCACAACTCGAAGAAGAGAAAGCGACTATCGAAGAATTACTTTGTAGCGGTACTCTCTCGGTAGATGAATTGACCGACAAATCGAAGCGACTCCCCATTGTAAATGATTTAATTGACGAGAAAACCATGCGTTGGCTCGAGTTAAGCGAAATAGAATCATGAATCTAACCAACTATCATAGCCACTGCCTGTTTTGTGACGGACGTGCCGATATGGAGGCTTTTATCCGTTTTGCCATCTCGCAAGGATTTACTTCATACGGAGTATCATCGCATGCACCGCTTCCTTTTAATACGCCGTGGACTATGGAGTGGGACCAGATAGATAATTACTTTGCCGAGTTTGCACATGTCAAAGAGAAATACATCGACAAAATAGAGTTCTACGTCGGCCTTGAAATAGATTACTTAAACGAGGATAGCAATCCGGCTTCAGCTTGTTTTCAAGAGTTGCCATTGGACTATCGCATTGGTTCGGTGCATCTTTTATATAACGATAAGCAAGAGGTGGTCGATATAGATGTTTCTCCAACTGTGTTCAGAGATATTGTAGACACTCACTATCAAGGAGATTTAGACCGAGTGATTCGTATGTATTACGAGCGTCAACATCGCATGATGGAGCTAGGTGGATTTGATATACTAGGCCATGCCGATAAGATGCACTACAATGCAGCATGTTATCGCCCCGGATTGCTCGATGAACCATGGTATGATGCTTTGATGAACGACTATTTTGCGGCCATTGCCAAGCATGGCTATATTGTAGAAATCAACACCAAGGCATTCGATGTCTATAAAACTTTCTTCCCTAATGAGCGTTACTTCCCCTTAATCAAGGAACTGGGCATACCGGTGATGGTAAATAGTGATGCTCACTATCCAGAGCGAATCAACAACAGCCGATATGAAGCGCTGCAAGCTTTGCAAAAAGCAGGAATTACCACCGTTATTGAGCGGCATCAAGGTAAATGGCAGTCGGTAGATATAACTTTATAAAAGATAAAAAGCCTAGAAAAAGTAATGAACTTACTTCTCTAGGCTTTTCTTTATATCATTTCGAGTTGGTTTCATCGTGGTGAAACTTTATTATCATCGTGAAGAAACAAAAGTTTCATCGCAGAGAAACTATTGTTTCATGCATTATAAAACAAACCAATCTGCATTAAATCTCTTCTTTTTTTTGTTTATTCTACTCGCTTGCACTTATTGGCCAGCAAGAAATCTTTGAAAGGTGCTTCCCAATTTCCGTTTATCAAGATGTGATGATTGCCCAATGGGTTTTTAAGAAAGTACTTTACCGGAGTGTCTAGTTTTACACGCACCTGAGTACGACACATATTGATGTAATTAGTATTCTCTACCAAGTTGCCTGTAGAAACATAAAACTCATCCAAGCTTTCGTTGCCACATCTCAATATAGTTACATCACCCGTAGGCATTAATCCTTGAATCGCTACCCCGCTTTGAGTTTCAAAATGGTTACGGATAATGAAGCGCTCGGTCTGCTTAAGGCCGATGGTGCAATGACCAAACACCACCTCTTTCTTCTCCTCTTTTATCATCGACGGGTTTGCCATGAAGCCACTTTCACCTATTATTGCTTTTACTATCATGAGGGTGAACAGTGATTGTAAATCGCCTTCGCATCCGGCTATGATGCCTTCATCGTTGAGTAAAGATAATGCCAAGCAACCAGTTGTTTTGGTTTGCTCTATCAAGTTGAAACAGCTCAAAGAGATAGCGTTCAGTTGCTCCTCCTCGCAAACTTGCTTGATAGCACGATACAAACGCATGGCTTTGTGCACCTCTTCTGCACTAGCTTCTCTAAAAGCCATAGCTTGCGAAACAAATGCTGCGCATGATGCATCTACCTCTTGATTGCTAATAGTGCAAAATTTATCGTAAACTCGCTCAAGAGGGATTTCGATGAAATCGATTCCCCAACGACGTTTAGCCAAAAGATAATCTACATCACTGGCAATAAGCCAAGAAGAAGGAGTACCGATTACACCAACACGCTGCCCTGCAAGCATACGTTTTGCTCTGAAGTTGTTGTATAAGAAATGAATGCGCTGCACTATGTGAGAAAAGTCACCATGTAATATCTCACACCTCATACCTTTGGAGCGAAACCAAGCAGAAATTTCGAGTGAAGCAGCAAGGGAGTTTTGCAATCCGTCGGTAAGCAATGCAACGGGGTGAGAAAGTGATTCGAAATGCTGCACCACAAGGCGCTCAACGCCTCCGCTGGCAATAAACAATAACTTAAAATCATCGTCGGATAGCTTGTCGATATCCTTGTAATCAACTAGGTTGATAGTGAAATATTTTTCTAGTTCGCTCAATAAAGCCTCGTGCACGTTAATCATTGAAGTCGATTTAGACAACACGGAGGCGAACATAACAAGATTTATAGTCATTTCGTTAGTATTTTTGATTTTGCCTGTGACAAATGTATCGTTTTCTTTCTATATATGGTTTAGTTTTTAACCTTGATAAGGTTTTTAAAGCTTTTATGTCTATGTATGCGATTAATTGTGTACATTTGTCACACAAAAGTATTAATTTATCAATAAAATAAGACTCTAAATATATGCCAACTATCTCTCTTCGCGGAAACGAGATGCCTGCATCTCCAATTAGAAAACTGGCTCCTTTGGCAGAAGCTGCTAAGCAAAAAGGAGTACATGTGTTTCACCTGAATATCGGGCAACCCGATTTGCCTACGCCTCAGGTCGCGATTGATGCGATTAAGAATATTGATCGTACTGTGTTGGAGTATAGCCCAAGTGCGGGCTATCGCAGCTATCGTGAGAAGTTGGTTGGATATTATGCAAAGTTTAATATCAATCTCACTGCCGATGATATTATCATTACTTCGGGTGGATCGGAAGCGGTGTTGTTCTCTTTTCTTGCTTGCTTGAATCCTGGCGACGAGATTATTGTTCCCGAACCTGCTTATGCCAACTATATGGCGTTTGCTATCTCGGCAGGTGCAGTGATTCGTACCATTACAACTACTATCGAGGAAGGATTTTCACTACCAAAAGTAGAGAAGTTTGAAGAATTGATTAATGAACGCACCAAGGCTATCTTAATCTGTAATCCTAATAATCCTACCGGCTATTTATATACTCGTCGTGAGATGAATCAAATTCGCGACTTGGTGAAGAAGTACGACTTGTTCCTATTCTCGGATGAGGTGTATCGTGAGTTCATCTATACCGGTTCGCCCTATATCTCAGCTTGTCATCTCGAAGGCATTGAGAACAATGTGGTGTTGATTGATTCGGTTTCGAAACGTTACTCTGAATGTGGTATCCGCATTGGTGCATTGATTACAAAGAATAAAGAAATTCGTGATGCGGTAATGAAGTTCTGTCAAGCTCGTTTAAGTCCTCCATTGATTGGACAAATAGCTGCTGAGGCTTCATTGGATGCAAGCGAAGACTACCTACGCGATACATACGACGAATATGTAGAGCGACGTAAATGCCTGATAGATGGTTTAAATCGCATACCTGGTGTTTATTCTCCTATCCCAATGGGTGCATTCTATACCGTTGCCAAGTTGCCGGTAGACGACTCTGATTTATTCTGTGCATGGTGTCTTTCGGAATTCGAATACGAAGGTCAAACAGTCTTTATGGCTCCAGCATCTGGTTTCTATACTACACCGGGTGCCGGTCGCAACGAAGTTCGCATTGCCTATGTGCTCAAGAAAGACGATTTAAACAGAGCTTTGTTCATCTTATCAAAAGCCCTCGAAGCATATCCGGGAAGAACTATTTAATTTATATCTGCATTCTGCATGTCTTTATCCCTTTTTATTGCCCGAAGACTCTATCGTGATTCTGATGGAGGAAAGAAAGTATCTCGCCCGGCTGTACTGATTGCAATGATTGGTATTGCCATTGGTCTGGCAGTTATGATTATCACCGTATCAGTGGTGATAGGCTTTAAGCAAGAGGTAAGGAATAAGGTGACAGGCTTTGGCTCAGACATTCAAATCACCAATTTTGATGGGGTGCGCTCGTACGAAACCATACCTATCGTGGTGAATGACAGTATGATAAAAGCATTGTATCACTATCCTGAGGTGAAACACGTGCAACGCTACTCTACCAAGCCCGGCATTGTAAAAACCGACGATGCCTTTCAAGGTGTTGTGCTAAAAGGTGTAGGTCCCGAGTTCGATAATAGCTTCTTTCAGCAACATCTAGTTGAAGGTGCAATTCCGCAATTTAGTGATACGGCATCTACCAATAAGGTATTGATATCCAAACCCATTGCCGACAAACTCAAATTGAAGCTTGGCGATCGTATCTTGACTTATTTTATTCAAGATAACGTGCGTGTTCGCCCCATGACTATTGAGGGTATCTACCAAACCAATTTTACTGAATATGATAATCTCTTCTTACTAACAGATATCTATACTGTAAATAGGCTTAATAACTGGGAAGCGGGGCAAGTGAGTGGTGCAGAGTTGCAACTGCATGATTATAATCAACTAGAAGACTTTACTTATCAGTTGGCCGATGATACTGATAAAAAGGTAGATGAATATGGTGGCACTTACTATGTGCAAAACATAGAAGAGATGAATCCGCAAATCTTTGAATGGTTGGCTCTGCTCGACCTCAATGTGTGGGTGATTTTAATTCTAATGGTTGGTGTAGCGGGCTTCACAATGATATCGGGATTGCTCATTATTATCATTGAGCGCACCAATATGATTGGTATCTTGAAAGCATTGGGAGCAAACAACTTTACCATTCGTAAAGTATTCCTTTGGTTTGCTGTATTCTTAATTGGTAAAGGGATGCTATGGGGCAATGTTTTAGGATTAGCTTTCTACTTTATACAATCACAATTCCAATTGTTCAAGTTAGATCCCGAGAGTTATTACATCGATTCTGTTCCCGTTTCTTTGAATGTACTTTATTTCGTATTAATCAATCTGGCTACTCTCACAGTATCGGTATTAATGCTTATCGGCCCTTCTTTCTTGATTACAAAGATTAACCCGGCTACTTCAATGAAATACGAATAGAAGAATCTTTTTCCTATCTTCTTCTATACTCATTTTTACTTTTAAACATAAGAATCATCTTGTAGCCTAATGTTTGCATGGGCTGTAAGATATCAAATACTGGTAGTATTGAGATGAACTTGAAATCGTGTCCTAATGATTTGGCTGTTTTGTTGATGATAACAGTTTGAGTGATAAAGCGCAAAATAAAGGTCAACACAAACAATCCCAACATAAGCCAATGCATATAGATACTGCTAACCACAATACCGGCTACAATAGCAAAATACATTAATAAACGGGTTGTGGTTTCAAATCCTAGCAAGTAACGTTGACTACCTTTATATTGACGTGCAGTGGTCAGATAATTCATACGTTCCTCTCTCCAATCTTTGTGATGGTAGTAATTCTGCATTTGAATTGTCGCATTCGAATCTGTCTCTACTCGTGTATTTGATTGGTTAGCCACTTTATTGACAAACAAATCATCCTCACCACGCAATAGATTTAGATGGCTAGAGAATCCTTTTTGTTGGAAGAATAGCTCCTTGCGATAAGCCATGTTGCGACCAATTGCCATATAAGGCTTTCCACACAATGCCATTCCCATATAGCGCATAGCTAAGAACAATAAATTGAAAGTGATGCGTTTATTGGTCCACCCTTTATTCGATTGACAGTTACTATAACCCAACACAATGTCTGTCTTAGAAGTAAAGTTGCGTGCCATCAATCTCAACCATTGGTTACTAGTAGGTTTGCAGTTGGCTTCAGTAAACACCAACCAATCATGTTTACTGGCTTTGATGCCCAAGGTTAGCGCTAGCTTCTTGCGACTTAAATAGCGAGAACCATCAGGAGTAAACGTATGATATAATTGTGGATATCTAGCAGACATTAGTTTCAATATATCTTCGCTCTCATCGGTAGATCCATCATTGACTACAATAACCTCAAAGTTGGGATAATCTTGCTCTAGTATGCTTGGTAAATTTCGCAGAAGATTGTCCGATTCATCGCGAGCGCAGATAATAATAGAAAGAGGGGGCATCTCATCGCTATATTTTATAGCTCCTTTGACACAGGCTTTATTATGACGATAAATTCTATTGTAGAGTAGGGTATAATATAAAATTTGAATAAAAAGTAAAAGCGCAGAGATACTGATAAGGATTATTTCTATATCGTTGAATACTAGAATTGTCTTCATAAATTATTGTGTCTTTATAATGTTGCAAAAATAGACAATTCTTTAGATTATTTCGGGATAATGTTAGTTATTTTTGGAATCTAAATACTCTTTCTTGAACATATTTACAAACAGTAAAAAGAGTGATAAAAGCAATGGACCAAATATGATTCCCATGAAACCAAATATATTCAACCCGATGATTACACCAAAGATAGTTATTAATGGATGTATATTGGCCATTTTCTTTTGTAACATAAAGCGAATGAAATTATCCAATTGGGCAACAACAATGACTCCATAAGCCATTAAACCGATGGCATCAAACCATCTGCCGGCTAGAGCCATATAAATAGCCAAAGGAACCCATATTAATGATGTTCCTAACACTGGAATAACAGTTGCAAAGCAAGTAAGAAGCCCCCAAAGTATTAAACTTGGCACTCCAAATATTAAGTATCCTACGGTAGCAATGGCACCTTCTATAATAGCTTGCAGTGGAATACCTATGGCATTGGAACTAACTATTATTTTGATTTCGTGCAACACATGTTGTTTGTTATTGGGTGTAAATGGAAGTATATCTTTAATGTAGTTCTCCATGGTGGTTCCACCAATGAGCATAAAATAGAGCACAAACACTACTACAAATACATTGATTAGGAAACTACTGATTTCACCCATGATGTCTTGTCCTATTTCGGGAGCCTTTGATACCATCCACGAAACAGCATTACTACCCAAAATATCGAATCCAAATTTAGCTTTTATGAAGTTCTCTGCTTCTTGAATTGGTGCCGTAATAGATTCTACAGTGAGATGAACTGTCTCTAAACGATTAATGATAAGCCAAACGATGCATGAAAGTGGAACGAGAAAGAAAAACAAAACCTCGCTAGTAATAAGTGCTGCGGCTCTGCTACGCTTCATATTCTTTTTTTCAGTGAGGCGTATCATTTGTCTTCTCACTAATATGTATATAGTAAATGCTCCAAGTAAACCACCTATAAAAGGGGTAATTTCTCGAAGTAACACAATGCCCATTATAATTATGATAGTAATTAAAGAGTATTTTATGTATTGATCTTTTATGTTGTTGCTCATATATTTTATCTATTATTATATTACAAGAACATTAAAAGAACATAAAAGGTTTAATGAGCTATATGTTAGTGTTTTATTCGCTTTTATTTCTATTATATATTTCGTTTGTTTGATTTTGTGCTATATTTGAAATTGAAATAAAACGATGCGTAGCATTTAGTTGCTGCACGATTATAAATTGATGAAAAACATGACTTATTCGAGATTCTTATTTTTAATTCTTCTTTTCTGTTGTGTTCATAGCGCAAATAGTCAACAAACAGAATATCGTTATTTAAGTGGTAAAGGATTGGGTGATACCGTAACTTGGGATTTTTACTGTTCCGACGGAATGAATTCAGGCAAATGGTCTAAAATTGAAGTGCCCTCTCAATGGGAGTTGCAAGGCTTTGGCGAATACACCTATGGTCGTTGGTATAAAGTGCCAGGTGTAAAGCATCCAAGCATGGAGACGGGAACTTATATGCGTGACTTCTTTATATCGAAAGATGATATCGATAAATCAATTCGACTGGTTTTTGATGGAGTTATGACTGATACGGAGGTATTTGTAAATGGTACTTCAGTAGGAGATAAACATCTTGGTGGCTTCTATCGCTTTTCGTACGATATAACTCCTTTTGTCAAATATGGTGAACTCAATAAACTAGAAGTAAGAGTCAATAAGCATTCCGAAAACAAATCGGTAAATGCAGCCGAAAGAAAGGCCGATTGGTGGTTGTTTGGTGGCATCTATCGCCCGGTATGGTTAGAAATCAAACCAGAAAGGTCTATTCATCACATGGCTGTCGATGCTAATGCTTCGGGGCAGTTGAATGCTCAAGTGGAGCTTTCTACTCCTTGCGATGGATATAAGTTGGCAGCTACTATACAACCCATTGGTAGCGATAAAAAAGAAAAGATCCACATTCAGCCGATTTCAAATGATAGCAAATTACAACAACTCACCGCGCAATGGAGCGATATTAAGACTTGGGATGTTGAGAATCCTAATCTCTATCTGCTAACAGTTAGCTTGCTCGATGATAAAGGGAAAGAGATACATTGCTATCAACAACGAATAGGCTTTCGCACAGTCGAGTTCAGACCTCGTGATGGAATTTATATCAATGATACAAAGGTGTTGTTGAAAGGGATTAATCGTCACACCTTTCATCCCGATGGTGGGCGAACTACTAATAAAGAAATCAGCATACAAGACGTACTGCTTCTCAAAGAGATGAATATGAATGCTGTGCGCTTTCATTATCCGCCCGATACTCACTTCCTTGAAGCATGCGATTCGCTTGGCATCTTTGTAATTGATGAGTTGGCCGGTTGGCAAAATAGCTATGATACAACTGTTGGCAAACAGCTAGTCAAAGAGATGGTACAACGCGATGTTAATCATCCCAGTATCATCATTTGGAGTAATGGCAATGAAGGTGGTTGGAATGAAGAACTAGATAATGACTTTGCTGAATACGATCCTCAAAACCGTCATGTGATACATCCATGGGCCGATTTTAATGAGTTGGATACCCATCATTATCCTTGCTACCTGACAGGTGTTGGCCGATTCAACAATGGTCATAAAGTATTTATGCCAACCGAGTTTATGCATGGCATGTACGATCAAGGACATGGCGCTGGATTGGAAGATTTTTGGAATAGATATACCGCTCATCCTCTCTTTGCAGGTGGCTTTATGTGGGCTTTTTGCGATGAGGCTGTTAGACGCACCGACCGCAATGGTGAGCTTGATAGTGATGGTTCTAACGCTCCCGATGGCATTGTAGGCCCTTATCGCGAGCGCGAAGGAAGTTTCTATTCGGTACGCGAGATTTGGTCGCCCATATATATCGAACCCTTGTGGATTACTCCCTCTTTTAAAGGTAAGTTTCGCGTTAGCAACCGATATCTTTATACAAACCTAGGAGATTGCTCAATGAAGTATCGTGTTTATCGATTGCCTTCACCTCTCACAAATGAGGGTTCAAAAGTCATAGCAGAAGGTGTAGTACAAATGCCTGCTTTATCGCCGGGCGAAACTGGGTTTGCTACCTTCCCATTTGCTGCATCCTATCTTGAAGGAGATGTGTTGGAGCTGGAGGCTTTCGATAAGAACAATCAAAGTGTTTGCACTCGTACATTCCCTATCAAGTATGTGCCCGAATATATCAAGCGCGAACAGGCAAACAGCGCAAAGAGCTCTAAAACTAAATCGGCTCAAGTGATGGAGAATGATACTACGGTAACATTATACAATTCCCAACTTTCTGTGGTCTTTAATAAAAAAGATGGAACGATTTCTACTATCAACAATCTCAAAAAGAAGAAAGAGGTATCGCTGAATAATGGCCCCTTGCCTGTGGGTATGAAGATGACACTATCGGGCATTAAAACAAGGATGGATGGTGACAATGCCGTGCTTTGTGTCAACTATAAAGGTGCGGTAGATTCTATTGTTTGGACACTCTCTCCAAGTGGCTTGTTAAGCATGGACGCTGTGCTATTAAACCGCGCTTCGGGTGGGGGAGGCTTTGACGATGCTTTCCTTGATGAGAATATTCTAAACTTAGGATTTACATTCTCTTATCCTGAAGATGAGTGTATCGGAATGAAATGGCTAGGAAGAGGCCCATATCGTGTGTGGAAAAACAGAATACCCGGCACTAATTATGGCATTTGGCAGAAAGATTATAACAACACGATAACCGGCGAAAGCACTGATTATCTTGTTTATCCAGAGTTTAAAGGTTATCACGCCAATCTATATTGGGCCACTATTCAGAGCAAAGAGTCGCCTTTTACAGTATATGCAGCTTCCGATGGCATCTTCTTCCGTGTGTTTACACCGCAAGAGCCTGTTGGCCGATTAACCAACTCTATGCCGAAGTTCCCCGAAGGTGATATCTCTTTCCTATTAGATATCCCCGCTATCCAGAGTTTCAAACCAATCCATCAGCAAGGTCCGCAAAGCCAGCCGGGTAATATTCGTATTAAGAAAGGGGATGAAGGATTGAAGCTATCGCTTATATTCGATTTTACTTCGCCTGTTAACTAATCTCCTTACAGCATAAAACAATAATAGCCAACTCTAGCAATAGGTTGGCTATTATTGTTTGCAATTTATTCTAGCTGATATCGGGTATTACCACAAACTTAGTCTCGGGGAAATGCTTTTTCAAGTATTGCTCAATGAAGTTTTGCGTATCCTCTTGTATTGTTTTGTCTTCTACACTCGGATAAAGATTGTAAGCCACCGTATCTAGTTGGATACCTCTACTGCGTATTGCTTCCAAACTAAGCAGTGTGTGATTGATGCTCCCAAGCTTTCCCGATGTAATAAATATCAGTGGATAGCCTTTGGCTGCAAGATAGTCAATAGTTAGGAACTCTTCTGTGAGAGGCACCATCAATCCCCCTGCACCTTCTAGCAACACAACATCGTATAGCTTGCTCAACTGTGCCGTTGCATCATCTATCTTATCAAAGTCTATAGGGCGATTATCAAGCCTTGATGCCAAGTGTGGCGAAGCGGGATACGAAAATATCTCAGGCATGGTGAGACCCGATTTATCCTCTGCCGTATAGTCTATACCCATCAACTTGCGATGCAGGTCTATATCTTCCGAATGTCCTACATTACCAGTTTGTATCAACTTTTGCGTGATAACTCGTTTGCCCTCATCAAGCAATTGACGAGCGATGATGCCTGTAGCATAACTCTTTCCGGCATCGGTGTCAATGCCGCTTACAAAATATACATTGTTCTTCATGATTTCTTCTTTTTAGCGATGATGTAGATAGGGTGATAGGTTAGGCGAACCCCTTGTGGATAGGTAAATAACTCTCCATACTGTTCGCAAAACTGCATTAATATTCTGGGAGTCCAGCGAGGATTGCTGATACCCGTCACACCCGTAGCTTTCAGATGGCGCAACACCTGTTTGGGTTCGTCAAAGTATTGCTCTATGATTTGCTCATCGGCATGCAAGATATCAAAATCTGCTGCCAGCGATTGGCATAACTCATCGAGCGAAAGATAAGACAAACCTTGATTGGTAGTGCGGCGTATCTCCTCCATATTTTGTTTGCCAAACGTACTAAAAGCGAGGTAGCCCTCATCGCTCAATTCCCTCTTGCACTTCTTAAAAAACTTATCAGGCGATTCAAACCATTGCAGGGTAGAGCACGAAGCTATCAAATCTCGATTGTTGGGAAATTCGATTTGCTCTGCATCACCCTCTACAAAATCTACCCCTTTTTCGAATAGATCTGTGCAGCGGTCGCCCATCTTGCTACAAAGATCGTTGAGCAACAATTCATCAGGCTGATATTGACTATATATCATGCGCGAAAGATTGCCCGTGCCACAGCCAAACTCCACCACTTTTTGCAGCGGAGTAGCGATGTGCTCGCTAAGCAAAGCAGTCATTCGCTCTGCAATCTGGTGTTGCACACAAGCCTCTTGGGTATAGGTGGTTGCTGCTTTGGCAAAGCGTTCGGCTATCAACTTTTTGTCCATAGAGTCTCTAAATAATGTTTGAAAAGTGGTTCGTCATAATGGCTCTCTTCTCCATTGCAGATAGGGGTTATACCCTTCCAAGCCGCTTGCTGATTGATAGCGGGAAATATACGATCGTTTTGTCCGATGTATGCTTCACTCCATTTTATCTCTTTGGATGGGCAAGATTTATAGAGAGAACCAATAGCTGCTAACTCCTCTTTCAATGATTCTACACTGCGCTGGGGAGCTACTTGCTGAAAATGCTTAAAGTTGTCGGCACTGCCACACATCCGGCGTTGAAACTTCTTGAGAGTCGCTTCATTCAATCCTTCCAGCGTTCCATTGAATATAGCTTCAGGAATACCTTTATTATCATCAATGGGATAGGGGGTGCCGTTGATGGCTATAGTGTTTGCAATGGGCTGCTCAATAGAACTAACTATTTGCGAAGCCGCCCATACTCCCATCGACCAAGCCACTACATCAACTGTTTCATAACCATGGAGTAGGCTATAATCAAAATCGAGCGACGTATAGTCATAGCAAACTAGGAAGTCGCGATTGCTGGGTGTATAGTCTTCAAATGGATGCTTATCCATGCCCCATCCTGCAAAAAATAGCAGTAAGTGTGGGCTATTTTGTTTAATGATAAACTCTTGTTTCATAATGCTAAGGGTTTTGCTTCATTAGATACTGCTTTCCTGTTAGTTTCATAGTGGCGAAACTTTTGTTTCATAGTGGTGAAACTTTTGTTTCATAACGGTGAAACTTTTGTTTCATAACGATAAAACTAAATGAAACAGTATCATTTATACTTTATACTAAATAGAATCAATCTCAGTTTGTGATGGAATGATGCTAATTAGTCGTTCAATCTCTGCTATAGTGAGTGCTGCCGATAGCGAAAAGCGAATGCGCGACGTGCCTTCGGGCACAGTGGGCGGACGAACCGGCAGCGCATAAAATCCTTTTCGCTGTATGCTCTTGGCTACTTGAATGGCTTTGCTGCTTTCTCCTATTATCATAGGCAGGATGTGGCTATCCGATGGACATGTATATCCGTTAGCTATCAAACTCTCTTTAAGCATTTGGCTGATTAACTTCAAGTGGTTGCGCTCTGCTTTGAAGCTAGGCAATCGCTCTAGCAAGAAAGAGCTCCACGAAAGACAAACAGGTGGCAATGCAGTGGTGAATATCAGCGTGCGCATCTTGTTGACTAGATACTCTCTCAATACCTTTTTGCACACAATGTATGCACCTGCCGAAGCCAATGCTTTGCCAAACGTACCTACTAAGAAGTCGATGTCGTCTATACAATTCTCTTCTTCGGCCAGTCCCAGTCCTTTTTCGCCACACACACCAAAGGCATGTGCCTCGTCTACATAGAGTAGCACGTTGGGGTAAAGCTTCTTCAAGCGAACAAGCTCTTTCAAATCGGCCTTGTCGCCATCCATACTAAAGATGCTTTCCGTTACGATGATGATCTCCTCGTATGCAGTGTGATGCTCTTCGAGCAAGCGTGCCAACTGTTCGTAATGATTGTGACGAAAGCGGATGCACTTGGCCGAAGTGAGGCGGATGCCGTCGATGATGCTGGCATGAACCAGCTTGTCGGCCAATATCAATGTTTGAGCATTGCACACAGCGGGCAAGATACCCATATTGGCATGATATCCACTGTTGAAAATCAAAGCACTTTCTGTGCCAAACAGGTCGGACATCTGCTTTTCCAGTCTATCGTAAGCCGAGTAGTTGCCCGTAAGTAGTCGCGATGACGAACTAGTTGGCTGAAAGTTCTCGCCGGTTAAGGTAGCTACAAACTCAGTTCGCAAATCTTCTCTGCAAGCCAGTCCCAGATAGTCGTTAGACGATAAGTTGAGCATACGCTCTCCCTTTACAACGACTTCCGTGCCGTGATGCTCTATCTGTGGAAGCGAACGTAGATTGCCGGTAGACTCTAACAGTTGCAACTCCTGTTGCATTCGTTCGTACATGCTCATAACTCGCCTACAATTTTAATGATACCTTGAGTGAGCTTAGTTAGCTCGGCTGGCGAGATGATAAACGGAGGCATCACATAAACCAATCGCCCGAAAGGACGAATCCAGATACCCTCTTCCACAAATCGGCGTTGCATATAAGCCATGTCTACCGGTTGATGAAGCTCAAGTACCCCAATAGCCCCAAGGATACGAACATCTTTCACTGCGGGAAGTGTGCGAGCAACAGCCAGCTCTTCATTCAATTGAGCTTCAATGTGCTCAACATTGGCTTGCCAATTGCTTTCTAGCAACAACTTCACCGAAGCGGCAGCTACAGCACAAGCCAATGGATTGCCCATAAAGGTAGGGCCGTGCATAAAGGCGAATGGAGCATGATTGGAAATCATATCGGCCACACGGTTGGTAGTTAGCACAGCCGACAGTGTCATGTATCCACCCGTCAATGCCTTGCCAATACACATAATATCTGGCTCAATGCCCACATACTCCCAAGCAAACAGTTTGCCGGTGCGACCAAATCCGGTTGCAATCTCATCAAATATCACTAATATATTATGTTCTTTACAAAGCTTGATGGCCTCTACTAAATATTGCGGATGATAAAACCACATGCCACCTGCACCTTGCACTACGGGTTCTACTATAAACCCTGCTATCTCGTCGGCATGTGCTGCAAACAGCTCTTTTAATGGTTGGATATCTTGTTCATTCCACTCACCATCGAAGCGAGAAGTGGGTTGAGGAACAAAATAACGCACGGGCAATGAGGTGCCAAACAAGCTATGCATACCTGTTTCGGGGTCGCAAACCGACATAGCATTCCAAGTATCGCCGTGATATCCGCTACGAATAGTGGCAAAGTTCGACTTACCGGGCTTGCCTGCTGCATATTGATACTGCACCGCCATCTTCAATGCTACCTCTACCGCTACCGAACCAGAGTCGGCATAAAATATCTTCTGCATAGAGGGTGGGGCAATAGCAAGCAACTGCTCGCCAAGCTCAATAGCCGGATTGTGTGTCAGCCCACCAAACATCACATGCGCCATCTTTTGCGTCTGCTCTTCAATGGCTTTATTGAGTACAGGGTGATTGTAGCCATGCACCGCACACCACCACGACGACATTCCCTCTACCAACGTTTGCCCATTGCTTAGGGTGATAGTGCAACCATCGGCACGATCTACCTTATATACAGGCAGTGGATTGGTAGTTGAAGTGTAAGGATGCCACAAGTGCTCGCGGTCGAAGGCAGATACGGGCAGTTGGTAGCCACTTTCAAGAATCATCTCTTTATCTTCGGCTACTTTAGAAC
>CAMTOV010000032.1 GCA_947074235.1 uncultured Bacteroides sp.
GGCAGTTGGTAGCCACTTTCAAGAATCATCTCTTTATCTTCGGCTACTTTAGAACCCAGCGTAGTAAGCAAATCGCCTACAATGGCCGAGTTGATACCTACATGCAAGGAGCGTTTCATAGTTTCGGGCGATAATAAGGCGCGTCCGCCAGCAAAGCGCAAGAAAGCTGTAGGGTTGATAAAACGAAACAATGCGATGGTAGTCAATACTTCATCGTCAGTTAGTCGTGCTTGTTTCTCAAGTGGAGTGCCCGGTATAGGGCTCAAGATATTGATTGGAATAGAACCCACCTCTAAGTTGCGCAATGTAAAAGCGAACTCAATGCGTTGTTCCATCGACTCGCCCATACCAATAATTCCGCCACTACAGATATCCATTCCTACACGTCGTGCGGCGGCTAGTGTTTCTAGCTTTTGCTCTTGCGTGTGGGTAGAACACAGTTCTCCAAAATAAGAAGGAGCTGTCTCTAAATTGCAATGATAGCGGGTAATGCCGGCATCGAAAAGTTCTTTCAACTCTTCTTCTTTGAGAAGACCGAGAGAGGCGCAAAGTTGTATGGAAGATTTCTGACGCATTAGTCGGGTCGACTCGCAGAGTTGCGTCATTTGTTTGGGAGAAGGTTTTCGTCCGCTGGTGACGAGAGAGAAGCGGCCTATGCCTTGTGCTTCATTATATTGTGCTTGTCTAAGACACTCCTCAGGAGACACTATTTCGTAGACATCGGCACTGGTTTTGAAGTGAGAAGACTGTGCACACCACTTACAATTCTCGGGGCAACGGCCCGACTTGGCATTGATGATTGAGCACATATCAAACTCACGAGATGAGCGTTGGACGGTAATTTCGTGTGCAGCGGCATAAAGAGCCTCTTTATCCGCAGTATTGGCCAGCCAAGAGGCTTGTTCGGGGGTGATATCAACCCCAGCCAACACATTGTTTTTTAGTTCTTCTAAAGTCATGTGTATGTTAGATGAAATGTTTTGTACTGATTTCTGTTTGCTAAGCGATTGCTCAGCCACGTTGTAGTGTAGTTGTCCGATACAGACTTGCTTGCCTAAGCTTGAAAATACAGCATACCCCTTGCGACTCCATTGACGAAATCGGATAGGTGTTGTATGTGAGTGTTTTGCTGTATTCATACTAGGTGCATCATTTGTAGATGATGTTGGCAAATGTACAAAGAAAGTATTTACATCCTAAATAATGTCTACTTATTTTTATCTATTTATTTCTGCTATTCGTTGCTATCTCGTATATTTGTGATAATCCATACAACTATAATTTCAATATAACGAATACGAGATGAAAGTACTTCATACCAGTGATTGGCACTTGGGTCATACATTATACGACTATGATCGCTCGGCTGAGCAAAAGCATTTCTTGCATCAGCTTTGCGAGATTGTAAAGCAAGAAAAACCGGATGTGATGGTGGTGAGTGGTGATATTTATCACAATCCAACTCCATCGGCTGCCGCACAAAAAATGTACACCGATGGGCTGCTTCATATTCATAAAGCAAATCCCTCTATGTCGATAGTAGTAACTGCCGGCAATCATGATAGCAGTTCGAAACTTGAGGTAAACACGAGGCTTTGGGATGTGGTGAATGTAAAGGTGATAGGTACTTTCGAGAAGATAGACGACCAGTTTAATTTAGATAAACACATTGTAGAGGTGACCGATAGTAGCGATAAGCTAGTGGGGTATGTTGTTGCAGTTCCTCACAGTTATCCCAATAACTTCCCGGTTTTGCGTGAAGATACGACTCGCGAATTGCGACAAAAGCATTTCTTTCAAACATTATTGAGCGAAGTAGAAGTGCGCAATACAGATAAACTTCCCGTGGTATTGATGGCCCACCTATCGGCAACAGGCTGCGACATGACCGGACATGACGAAACGGTTGGTGGGATAGAGTATGTGGATGTACAAGAGTTTGGTGATGGTTACAGCTATTTAGCCCTAGGGCATATACATTGTCCGCAGACACTTAAGAATAGTGATGGGAAAGCGCGTTATTCGGGTTCGCCTATCCCGGTGAGTTTTGATGAGAACTACCCCCATTCGGTAACTCTAGTTACTTTCGATCAAGATAAAGTGCCTCAAATAGAAATGCGGAATATTGAAAATATCAAGCCATTGCTTACCATTCCTCGCGAACCTAAAGAGTTGGAAGAGGTGTTGCAACAATTAGAGCATGATATAAGCGACGATGAAGAGGCCTATATCCGACTCAATGTACTTGTTAAAGACTATCTGGCTCCGGATACTAAAGAGCGAGCCTCTGAGATACTGAAAAATAAAAAAGCGAAGTTCTGCACCATCAAGCAAAACTTCGAAACAAAATTGTCGGCCGACGATAATCAAAAGAAGTTCACCTTGGAGGATATCAAGAAGGTAGACCCTATAGAGATAGCGCAACGCTTCTATCAGCACAAGTACAACACAGAGATGGATAACGAATTGCTAGATTGCATGAAGCAAGTGATACAACAAATCAATATGGAGGAACAAGCATGAAACTACAACGCTTAGTCATTAAGAATATCGCATCGCTTGAGTCGGCTGATATTGATTTTGAACACGGTCCATTGGCCGAAGATTCACTCTTTTTAATCTGTGGAGATACTGGGTCGGGTAAGACAACTATTTTGGATGCTATCTGCTTGGCTTTGTATAATAATACACCTCGTTTTAGACAAGCCACATCGGGCAGTTATATCAACAAGGTGGGAGATAAAACCGAAGGACTTGATGTGAACAACGTCTATCAGCTAATGCGTAGAAATACGGTTGAGGCTAGTGTGGAACTATACTTTCAAGGGGTAGATGAAACAAACTACCTGGCTACTTGGTATGTGTATAGAGCAAGGAAGAGCAATCAAGGTGCTATACAAAAGGTGCAATGGACCTTGACCAACCTCGACAATCAACAAACATTGAGTGGCCCACGTAGTGTTCAGCCAGAAATTATCAGTATAATCGGTTTGGACTTTGAACAGTTTTGTCGCACCACCATGCTTGCACAGGGCGATTTCACTCGTTTCTTAAAGAGCGATGATAATGAGAAGACGCAGATTCTAGAGAAACTTACAGGAACAGATATATATACTAAAATAGGTACTAAAATACACGAGGTGACTCGTATGAAGAAAGAGGCCTATGATGCACAACGTAATGAGATAGGTGCTATCACTTTGCTATCAAGCGAAGAGAAAGAGGCTTTGAATATTCAAATAGTACAAGCCAAACAGCAGGTTACTCAGTTGGGGGAAGAGACAAAACAAGTCTCTAAGAAGCAATCTTGGCTACAAGAGGAAGCAAAGCAGTTGCAATCTCAGCAGCAATTAAGGCAGTTGCAAGTGGATATTCAGCAAACGCTCGAATCGGATGACTATAAACAGATGGCTAGACGCATTGCCGATTGGAAAGTTTCTGCTGATGCTCGTTTGGCTTTAACGGAACTTGCAAAGAACAAAAAACTTGAAGAAGCAAATCATGCGAAGGAGCAAGAATTACAACGTGAATTTTATAAGCTATGCGATGGATATAAGTATCTAAATGATGCGGAGGCGGATATGAATAGTTTATTGAAGGTTGTCAATCAATACCTGCAAGATAATGAATCGCTTCGCCCTATGTTTGAACAAGGGCAGATGATTGCTAATCATTTGGAGCAGTCTTTGCAATTTGCCAAACAGGCTTCAACCGAACAAAAGCTACAAAGTGAACTGATTGCTCAAAAGCCAAACTATACCACCTCTTTAGAGCTAGCAAGTAAGGGCCTGATAGTGGCTAATGAAGGTATGAATGCATTGATAAAGCTGATAGAATCTAAAGAGGATAAGTTGAAAGCAATGGACATTGAGAAGTTGAAGGCAACAGAAGAATCTGTTCATACTTCGACTCAACAACTAAATATATTGACTGCCGCTCTTGAACGTTTAAATGATAAATCGACTATTCTGAATGCTCAATCGAAAGAGCAAAAAGAGATGGGTGCTAACTACCATGGATTACAAAATAAAACGGTTCAACTAGAAAATGATTTGCAGAGTAAACAAGAAATATATGTATCGGCTCAGCAAATGTTTGATAAGGTGGAACTGGGTACTAAAAAGCAAGTCTTGGAAATTCGTCATCAACTTACGATAGGCGATCACTGTCCGGTTTGTGGAGATACTATACATCATTTGTTAAATGATGAAGTCTTTGTTTCGCAATTGACACCTTATCGCGAAGATTTGGACAAAAAACTTGCAGAGAAGCAAAATGCTGATGCTACTCTAAAAGCACATCATGCACAAATTAAGCTAGCTAAGGAGCTTCTTGATAAAGCAAATCACAAACTAAGCGAGGCGCAAAAAGAATATCTTGAACAGCAAAGCTTGGTTGTAGAACAATGCACAGCATTGAACCTTACTTTCAAATTGCCCGAGATAATTGAAGAGGTAGCTGCCATGCAAAGCCAACTAACAGCTAAGGCTGAAACGCTAAAAGCACAGCGTGAGATGGCAGATGCTACTCAAAAAGAAATCAACGAACTGCAAACGGAAAAGAAAAATCGTCAGTTAACTATTGATCGCGCTAAAGAAAATGTAGATAAAGCTCAAAAGAGCCTAGATGACTTGCAAGCTAAGATAAATACAAAAGTTGAATTAATAAAAGCGGCATCAGATAATGGTATTTCTGCTTTTAATGAAGCGCAACTTCTTATTAAGTGGGAAGATAAGGAGTGGGCAACACAATGGGAAAACCAACCTCAATCTTTGATTGAACGTATTAAGGCAGATTCGCTTTATTATATAGCACAAGTGGATAAACGCAAAGCAATTGTAAATGAATTGACATTGCTGCGTGCAGATATTGAAAATACTAAAACATCTTTGATAGATATCTACCAAGTTTTCCCCAATTGGAAAGAAGGAATAGTGCAACAAAGCTTGCAGATGCCACAGATTGTAGCTATGGGTAGTAAGCTAAAAACAGAAGTGATTGTGCTCAAACAAAATATAAAACATACAAGTGAAGCCATCGCAAAAGCAGGCGAGGAGCTGTCCCTTTTCTATCAAGCAAAACCTTCTATTGACGAGGCTCGACTCCTAGAATTGATTCAATATACTCAAATCCAGCAAGACGAAGAGAAGCAAAAAGCAATTCACGATGAGGCCAATCGCATTGTAGGTGCTATCAAGATGGTTGATGAACAGTTGGTTGCATTGCAAAACAGTAAGCCTGATTTTGAAGAGAGTGATACATTAATAACGTTGACAGATGTGCTTCAAAGCTTAAATAATCAGATTCAAATTACCAATCAAGAGATAGGATACAAGCAAAGTCAGCTTGAAGCGGATAAAGAAAAAGAATCGCAAATCAAAGATAAGCTAATCGTGCTCGATGTGCTAAAGAAAGACTACGATCTTTGGAGTCGTTTGCGACAAGACTTTGGAGGAAGCGATGGGAAAGAGTTTCGTAAGATTGCCCAAAGCTTCGTGCTCGACCATCTATTACAAAATGCCAATCAATATCTTCGTCAGCTTACCGAGCGTTATTTATTGGAGTGTCAACCGGGATCGCTTACTATCTTGGTGCGCGATTTGTATCAATCCTCCTTGAGTGGAACATCCAATCTATCGGGTGGAGAGAGTTTTCTTGTCTCTTTGTCATTGGCATTGGGCTTATCATCGCTCAATCAGCGAAGCTTCTCGGTAGACACGCTGTTTATCGACGAAGGTTTTGGTACGCTAAGTAGCGATTATCTCAATACCGTAATGGATGCTTTAGAACGTTTGCATCAACTCAATGGCAAGAAAGTAGGCATTATCAGTCATATGGAGGGCTTGCGCGAGCGTATTAAGACTCAAATACAAGTAAAGCGCATTGATAACTCACGAAGCGAAATAGTGGTTGTGTAAATAACCTCCTTATTCATACAAACTTTTTTTGGGTTTATATGTTAATATTATTTTACTACAGACGATTAACATTAAACTAAAATAAGATATTATGAGTGAAGAAAAGAGGGTCTTTCCGCAATCGGTGACTGCGCACCCTGGAGAGAATGTGATTATCATGGTGTATAAAATTAAAGATGTAGAAGGTGCCGAAGATAAAATCAAAGATTTCTGTGGCAACTTCTCGGCTTACATGCGTAGCATGCTCAATCGTTTTCCCGATTCTGAGTTTAGTAGCACCATAGGTTTTGGTGCAAAGGCATGGGATCGATTCTTTTCAGATTTGGGCACTCCTAAAGAATTAGAAGAATTTGTTCCTATTTGCGGCGGGAAGTACACAGCCGTGTCTACTCCGGGCGATTTAATATTTCATATACGTGCAAAACAAATGGGCTACTGCCATGAGTTTGCCACTATTATTGATATGAAGTTGGCTGATGTGGTTGAGGCTATTGACGAAACACACGGTTTCCGTTATATGGATGGCAAAGCCATTATCGGATTTGTAGATGGTACTGAAAATCCTGCGGTAGATTTGAACCCATTTGACTTTGCTATGGTGGGAGATGAAGATGCCAATTTCAAGGGTGGTAGCTATCTATTTGTGCAAAAATACATTCATGATATGAGCGGATGGAATAAGCTTCCCGTTGAAGAGCAAGAAAAGGTGATTGGTAGACATAAATTCAATGATGTAGAGCTAACTGATGAAGAAAAACCGGCTAATGCCCACAACAAGGTGACGAATATAGAAGATGCCGATGGTAATGAGTTGAAGATAACTCGTGCCAATATACCATTTGCCAATACATCAACAGGTGAATATGGAACTTATTTCATTGGTTATGCACGCTCATTTGCTACTACTCGCCGGATGCTTGAAAATATGTTTATTGGCGATCCGGTGGGCAATACAGATAGATTGTTGGATTTCAGTACAGCCGTAACAGGTACCTTGTTTTTTGCACCCTCTTATGATTTATTGGGGCAAATGGGTGGAGAATGATTCGATAGCTATTACATTTTACGTTGTTTTATGAAGCAAAAAACTTTAGTTTCACCACAGTGAAACTAAAGTTTTTGTTATATGAAACTAGTTGATTCTAGTATATCAGTATTACTGATTCATAAGTACATATTGTTTTTTCTGTTTCTCTTTTCTATACTCCTTTTTCAAGAAGAAATTAAATCCCGCATATACCTGCAGTGTGCCATAGCCATTATTAAGTGAAAAGCCTTTTTGTTTATACCCATAGTTGCGTCCCACAAATGACGATCCCACAAAATATTTTCCATTATTGTAAACCACGCCGGCTCTAAGAAGTAAATCTATATTGAAGTTTTTAAAAAAACCGCTTTCAGGATTATTCAAGCTAGATGATTTAGTTACCTTGTAAGCTATGATTGGAGTAGCCGAAACGTTTGCTAAGAAGTTGCGAGCAAACACCCAGCTGTATGTATATCCGGCACTCAAACTAACATTTGTATATTTGATATGTTTAATCTTCATATCCTCATTCATGTTACTCAAAATTTCAATGGGTAGTTTTTCGTAGTCGAAGTGCAGATTATGAGTAGACACAGATAAACCAATAATACCCGAACCGCAACTAACTCTTTGCACAGTAGTTTGGCTATAAGCCGATTGGTATGAGAATTTTTTATTGTTTATCATATAATAAACATTTGCCCCTTTTACATCTATATTAAGCCCATTAAATTCAACTGAATATCCGGGAGGAAGTGCATTATCAAACCCTTTGGCTTTATGAATTTTAAAATCATTCCCCGATTTCATATACATCAAATCCAACCCAAACTTAGGGCTGTAAAGACTCAGTTCAAAAGAATTTCCATTATTCTTGCCTTTCGATTTATGGAATAAATCGTTCACATCAAACGACCAACCTAAGAAAATAAAACGCCAACCGAAATAAAAGCCAATCTTATTACTGGGTCTTGGAGAGAAACGCAGGTTTTGGGTTTTGGTTTCACTACTACGTATAGAATAATACTCATTATTATTGTAATAAGCAGTCATAAAAGCAAGATCATACTTGTTGGGTTCGACATACCGTGAATCATAATCGCTAATCACAAAATTGAGAACTGATTTTACAAAATTAGGTCTTTGTTTTTTGATATTTGTCGTGTCGTTTACAGTTGACTCATTCTCTACATCTTGAGCCGAAATGCTTATAGAAAATATTAAAATAAATAAAGTGATGATTGTTTTATACATTAATGAAATATTGGATTGGTGAAAATGTTAATATTATATCCTAATTTGACGTAAAAGTAGTGTTTTTTTTATTTATTTAGATAAATTATGTAATTAAATTTTCTGCAATTACCTATTCTTATTAACCATTAAATACCGTTCAACCAATAGGATAATTCGCCCAACCATTCCTTTTTATACAGGAAGTCGGTGAAACCAAAACTATGTCCGCCAATGGGGTATAAATGAAATGATACAGGTATTTTGTTGGATATCAGGTATTCACAAAATCGTATGCTATTGATTGGAGAAACTACAGGATCGTCGGTAGCAGCTACAATAAAGGCCATGGGTGTAGATTGTCCTATTTGATACTCAAGAGAGCTCTCTACCTGTTCAGTTTCGCTGAGCTCTTTTCCAAATAATCGTTCGCGAGATAAAGCATGAGTCCAAGTATTTTGCATATTGATAACAGGATACATCAATATTTGAAAATCGACTCGATTGTTATCTATTCCAAAAATAGCAGCATGTGCAGCAATGTATCCACCTATTGATGCTCCCATTATACCAACTTTCTCAATATGAGGATATAAATTTCGGATAGATTGAACAGCCAAAGATGCATCATTTATCGTTGAGAAGCGATTGTCTGCCGGCAGATGATATTTGAGTATAGCATAACTAACGTGTTGTTTCAGAAACCAGTTCATGAAATCAAATCCTTCATGCTGAAAATTTATTTTAAGTAATCCACCTCCAGGACACATAATAATCATTTTGCTAGGAGCTTCGGTGGTAGAGAAAATAATCAAGCTACCATAGGGCAACGAATCAATCCATTCATAAATATCAGAAGTTGTTTTTCCTTCTAAATCGAAGCATTGCGTAGGATTAGTTCCGTTCAAATCAACGATTTTACATGTTGTATGCATAATAGTGGCAATTTAAAATTAAACTCTTCATTAATAAGGTAAAAATAAAGAAGTTGTTCATGAGATGTGTTTTATTTTGAAGAATAGCACACTACTTTACTTGTATAAAAAGAAAAAGCTTCTAGTCTTGCATAAGACTAGAAGCTCCCCAATTGTTTGATGGTAGAATTTATTATACTAAATTTCCTATTTCATCAATATTCTTTTGAATATCATCATCAGTTAATGAGTAATTCATTAAATCGCCTGATAGATATTTATCATAAGATGCCATATCAATTAAACCATGTCCTGAAAGGTTGAATAAGATCACTCTCTCTTCGCCCGTTTCTTTGCATTCGTTAGCTTCTCTTATTGCAGCTGCTATAGCATGACATGATTCGGGTGCTGGGATAATACCTTCGGCTTGAGCAAACAAACATCCTGCTTCAAATGACTCAAGTTGTGCAATGTCTACCGCTTCCATTAAACCATCTTTTAATAGTTGCGAAACAATAACACCGGCACCATGATAGCGTAAACCACCAGCATGAATGTTGGCAGGAGCAAAGTTGTGACCTAGAGTGTACATAGGAAGAAGAGGAGTATAACCCGCTTCATCACCAAAATCGTATTGGAATTTACCACGAGTTAATTTGGGGCATGATGCAGGCTCTGCTGCAACATAGCGAGTTTTCTTTCCTTCTAAGATAGTGTGACGCATAAATGGAAATGCGATACCACCAAAGTTTGAACCACCACCAAAACAACCGATGATAACGTCTGGATATTCACCCGTCATAGCCATTTGCTTTTCAGCCTCAAGCCCAATAACAGTTTGGTGCAGCGTAACATGACTCAATACAGAACCTAATGTATATTTACATCCAGGGGTAGTTTGTGCTAGCTCAATAGCTTCCGAGATAGCTGTACCCAATGAACCTTGATGATTGGGATGTTTAGTTAGTATATCTTTACCGGCACGTGTAGACATAGATGGTGAAGGAGTAACCTGAGCACCGTAGGTTTGCATGATGCTGCGGCGATATGGTTTTTGCTCATAGCTGATTTTTACTTGATATACAGCAGCATCTAGTCCAAACAATTTGGCTGCGTATGCCAACGAAGCTCCCCATTGACCAGCACCGGTCTCGGTTGTTACATTGGTTACACCCTCTTGTTTACAATAATAGGCTTGAGGAATGGCAGAATTTAATTTATGCGAACCCATAGGGCTTACACTTTCATTCTTGAAATAAATATGTGCAGGAGTTCCTAGTGCTTTTTCTAATCCATAAGCACGTACCAGTGGCGTACATCTATAATATTTATACATATCGCGCACTTCCTCTGGAATTTCAATCCATTTATCTGTTTGGTTGAGTTCCTGTCTGCAAAGTTCCTCTGCAAAAATAGGATATAAGTCTTCTGATTTAAGAGGTTGCTTTGTGCCTGGGTGTAGGGGAGGAAGTGGTTTATTCACCATATCAGCCTGAATATTATACCAGAAACGTGGAATTTCATCTTCGGGAAGGATATACCTTTTTGTCTTGTCACTCATAATATTATATAATTTTAAACGTATTGCTTGCCAAATGTAGGCATATTTTTTAATACCGCGTTAAAAAGTCAACAAAGAATAGCTAAAATGTGTTATTTATTAAAACTGTACATACATATTTAATTTGGTAATGAAGCTATATCACAAACTTCTTTTATACAAAAACAAAACGCTACAGCCGTATGTGCATTTTGTTTTAAGGTTGTTGGCTGTTCTTACTACTTTATCATCGCTCTTGTTTATTGGAGTTGTGATATATCAACATGGATTTCATTTAACACAAGAGGATGTAGAGCGTATACGTCTGATATCCAAAACTGTGTGGATTATTTTCTTAATAGAAGTTTCAGCTCATTTATTGTTCGAATATAAGGAAGCAAAACTCAAGTATAAACGAATAACTTGGATATTGAGTGGGCTGTTATATCTTACTCTTATTCCTGTTATTTTTCATCGACCTGATGATCCTCACAATATAATTCAAACAGTATGGTACTTCCTGAATGAAGGAACTTTCAAAACCTTGATATTGTTGATTTTCTCCTTTCTTAATCTGTCGTATGGTTTAACACGTATGTTGGGCAAGCGTACCAACCCATCGCTGATATTGGCAGTTAGTTTTTTGGTAATAATAGTAATTGGCACAGGATTGTTGCTTTTGCCGCTTTCTGTGCAAGAGGGAGTGTCACTAGCTTGGATTGATGCATTGTTTACCTCAACCAGTGCGGTGTGTGTGACGGGGCTAACTACTGTAAATGTTGCAACTACCTTTACACCTATGGGGCTCACTATTATCATTATCTTAATACAAATTGGTGGAGTGGGGGTGATGACATTAACCAGCTTCTTTGCTTTGTTCTTTATGGGAAACACATCTCTTTACAATCAATTGGTAGTGCGAGATATGGTCAGTTCCAACTCTTTGAGCTCTTTATTCTCTACATTATTGTACATTCTAGTTTTTACTTTGGTGATAGAAATGATAGGCATGTTTGCCATCTGGCTTAGCATAACCGGAACCATGGGGATGAGTTTGAAAGAGGAGTTTGCTTTTTCTGCTTTTCATTCTATCTCAGCTTTTTGCAATGCCGGCTTTTCTACCTTACCAGATAACTTGGGTGAGCCAGTGTTGATGACCGGGCATAACTGGTTTTTTAATATTATTTCTTTCTTAGTGATATTTGGTGGAATTGGTTTTCCAATATTGGTGAATTTTAAAAATATCATTGGTCATTATCTAAGATATTTATGGAGAGTAATAAGTACATTTAAATATCATAGATATCATAGGCAACATCTTTATAGTTTGAATACGAAGATAGTGCTTGTGGCAACGGTTCTTTTATTAATATTTGGTACAGGAATGATTGCTCTCTTTGAATGGAATGCCTCATTTGCCGGTATGTCGGTTGATGATAAACTGACACAAGCTTTTTTTAATGCAGTATGCCCACGTACAGCAGGCTTTAGTAGCGTAGACCTAACTGCCTTTACTATGCAATCAATATTGATTTATATCTTTTTGATGTGGATTGGTGGAGCAGCACAATCTACAGCAGGAGGTATTAAAGTCAATGCTTTTGCAGTTGTATTTATCGATCTAATAGCCGTGCTTCGCGGCACTCCTAAAGTGCAAGTATTAAAGAGAGAAATATCTACAGAATCTATACGTCGCTCTAATGTAACTGTTGTTTTGTCTATTTCAGTCATTTTCATTTCAGTTTTTTTACTTACTATTTGGCAACCCGAAATGCATATCATAGCTATTGTGTTCGAAGTAGTATCGGCGCTTGCCACAGTTGGCTCAAGTCTTAACACCACTCAACTATTGGTTGATAATAGCAAATTGCTTATTTGTTTATTAATGTTTGTTGGTCGCGTGGGACTTATAACATTGATGTTGGGCATTATCAGAAGAAAAAAGAAAACAAGATATAGTTATCCTAAAGATGATATTATAATAAACTAGTATGAAATATATAATAATTGGACTCGGAAATTATGGTTATGTTCTGGCTGAAGAGCTTTCGGCTATGGGACATGAGGTGATTGGTGCCGACAATAACGACAGCCGTGTTGAAAGCATTAAGGATAAAATAGCTACAGCCTTTGTGCTAGATGCTACCGACGATCAAGCATTGTCGGTGCTTCCGCTCAAAAATGTGGATGTGGTGATAGTAGCTATAGGCGAAAACTTTGGAGCTTCTATTAGAGTAGTGGCATTGCTCAAGCAAAATAAAGTTGAACACATCTTTGCACGAGCTATCGACTGTGTGCATCGTGCCATATTGGAAGCTTTTGATTTAGAACGCATTCTTTCGCCCGAAGAAGATGCAGCGAAAAGCTTAGTTAGAATATTAGAGCTTGGCACTTCGGTAGAGGTTTTCCAAATTGATGCAGAATATTATATTGTGAAATTTGAGGTGCCCGAAAAGATGATTGGATATGGAGTGAATGAACTCAATATGGATAAAGAGTTTCAGCTAAAAATAATTGGGGTGAAGCAAACAAGCACCATAATAAACTGTGTGGGCTTTGCGGTGACTGAGCTTAATGTTGTGAATGAACAACCCGATAATTATAAAATTCAGAAGGGTGACCAATTAGTATGTTATGGAAAATATAAAGATTTTCAACGTTTCTGGAAGGCACTATAAGATTGCTATGCTATAGTGCATGATTTGATAATTATAAATATGCTTATTACTTTTAAATGTTAAAGTGCTATTTTTGTTTTAAACTTTTTCTCTTTCACGATGTCATATAATCAGTTGCAACAAAAACAAGATTATTAATTAAAATATTGAATAAAATGAAGAAAATAGTTTTTTTAATGGTGACTCTTTTAATGACAGCTGGTATGGCAATGGCTCAAGGTCAAGGACCAAGAGGTGGTAAAGGTGAACAACAAGACCCTAAAGTACAAGCTGAACGTAGAACAGAACGTATGGTGAAAGCTCTTTCTCTTACTGATGCTCAAAAACAACAAGTACTAGAACTTAACTTGGCAGAAGCTGAAAAAAGAGCTGAATGTAAACCAACTAAACCAGCTACTGAAGGAGAAAAACCTGCTAAGCCAACAGCTGAAGAACGTGAGAAAAGACGCCAAGAAATGGAAACTCAACGTACTGCATATGATGCTAAATTGAAAACAATTCTTACTCCAGAACAATACACTAAGTATACAGAGCAAAAAGCTAATCGTGACAAAAAAGATAAAGGTGGTAAGGATAAAAAGAAAGGTGGAGAGCGCAAACAAAAAAAGAGCTAAATCTCCATTATTAGTATGATAGAAAAAACTGTATTTGCATGGCGAATACAGTTTTTTTATTCCCTATAGTTGCTATATATCTGTGAATTTTGTTTCTTTGTTATCATAAATCAAATAAAGATAACATCGAAATGATAAAAAGCAAACTACTTTTACTTGTTTCATTTTTTGCTCTATGCACCATTGGTTGCAATAGCGGAAAAAAGAACGAAGAAAAAAGAAATGAATCAGGAGTATTAATACAGGATGATGCTACAAACAGTGGAATACAAAAAATGCAGAAATCTAATATATCTAATACAATTGATTTTAAAGGCAAAATTTATCAGTCTACTATCACCAGAACCCCCGATGAACTCTTGCCAAAAGTAGAAAGTGAGTTGGGAGAAACATATGCCGATAACAAGGTGATTCTTAATATCACTTGCGATGGTAAGACATTCTATAATAAGACTTTTACCAAAAGCGACTTCGCTACTGCTATAGAGCCTTCTTTTTTGAAGAAGTCAATTCTTGAAGGTTTTGTTTATAATAAAACTACCCCACAAGGCATATTGTATGCAGCCAGTGTGTGTTATCCGCAAACCGATTTATATATTCCTATTTCCATTCTTATAGCTTCAGATGGTAAGATGACTTTTAGTAAAGATGAATTGCTTGAAGAGATCTATGATAATCAAGAGAGTCAATCAGCCCAATAACTTAGTTAATTATCATAAAAACGACCATTTTAAGCCATTTTTGTAAATCATTCTAATGTCAGAGCTGTTATTGTATTAGTTACTTTGATATAATAACATTAATGATATAATGAATATGAAAAAGTTTTTCTCGCTACTTGTGATGGCTATTATAGCTATACAGTTTTCTTTTGCTGATGATGTTATAACTAAAGACATCAATAGGCTACCTCAACAGGCTCGTTCATTTATTAGTACTTATTTCCCCGATTGTCAGTTGCAACATATTAAGATTGACAAAGATGTAATGTCTACTAGCTATGAAGTTTATATGGTAAATGGAGTAGAAGTGGACTTTGACGGAAAAGGCAATTGGACAGATGTAGATACTGAAAAAAGTGGCTCTAAAGTTCCCGACGAATTAATTCCTGATTTTGTAACCAACTACATGAAGGCTAATGGCTTCACTAATGAGTATGTAGTAAAGATAGATCGTGATCGTAGTGGTTATGATGTAGAACTTAATACCGGGGTTTCTCTTGAATTTACCAACAGTGGTAAGTTTAAGAAAGCAGATGACTAGAATTGTATAGTATGCTGAATTATGACTAGAACATGTGGAATACACTTTATAGCTTTATTGGTTAGTATATTTGTTTGGGGCGCGTGTAGCAATACGGATAATCCTTATTTGCCAGATAATCCTAATATAGTTACTAAGTTTAATGAATTATATCCTAATGCACAAGATGTAGATTGGGATAAGAAAGGTATATATTATGTAGCCAACTGTCGTGTGAGTGGAAGCGAACTTGATGTTTGGTTTAATGATAATGCCGTTTGGTTGATGACTGAAGAGGATATATTTCGTTCGAATCTTCCTAGTGCAGTAGAATCTTCATTTGAAGATGGTAAATACAGTAATTGGGTGATGGATAATGTAACGCTTTTGACTTTACCAGGAAATACTCCTACTATTTATTTGCTTGAAGTACAAAGTGGAGATAAGGAGATGGCTTTGTTTTATACTCCGGATGGAACATTGACCTTGGAGAAAGATATCACCAATGCAGATGATACGGTGTGGCCAGATGTAATAGATATGTTTTAAATTAGTACCAAAGGTTTTTAAAAAAGAAGAGGGGTTGCCAAGTTACTTTGACAACCCCTTATTCTCTATTATTACATCTGCTTATAATCTTTGGCTAGGCCTCCCTCGCTTGTTTCTTTATAGAGCGAAGGTAAATCGTGGCCGGTTTGCTTCATCACCTCTACCACTTTATCAAATGAAACACGATGTATACCATCAGAAAAAGAAGCAAAAATATTAGCATCCAAGGCACGAGCAGCTGCATATGCATTTCGTTCAATACAAGGTATTTGCACTAATCCACATACCGGATCACACGTCATTCCCAAATGATGTTCCAATCCCATTTCGGCAGCATATTCAATTTGTGCAGGACTACCACCAAACAACTGATTGGCGGCAGCTGAAGCCATAGCACAAGCTACACCCACTTCTCCTTGGCATCCTACTTCTGCCCCCGATATAGAGGCATTATGTTTTACGATATTACCTATCAGTCCAGCTGTAGCCAAAGCACGTAATATTCTGATATCTGAGAAGTTTCTACTCTTATATAAATGGTAAAGCACCGCAGGCACTACACCACACGAACCGCAGGTAGGAGCTGTGACAATTTTTCCACCTGAGGCATTCTCTTCACTAACTGCAAGAGCATAAGAAAATACTAGTCCTCTAGCTTGAAGACTTTCTTTGTAATCGTTGGCACGAATATAATAAGCAGATGCTTTACGGCGTAGGTTTAATGGACCGGGCAATACACCCTCTTCATTAAGGCCACGATTAATGGCATCTTTCATAGTAATCCAAACTTCGTTAAGATAATCCCATATATCGCTATTCTCACACTCTTTTACATACTCCCAATAGCTTTTGCCCGTTTTCTCACACCAATCCAAAATTTCTACCATGCTACTCATATTATAAACTTCGGGCGAAGAAATATTAGGATTATCTCCGTTTTCGGCCAACGCACCACCTCCTACACTATAAACGGTCCAATTTTCAATTAATTTATCTGCCTCATTATAAGCAGCAAATGTCATAGCGTTGGGGTGAAAAGGCAAGAATACCTTGGGTTGCCAAATGATCTCTACAGGTGCAATTGGAGTCAAAGTATCAAGAATGGCTACATCAGTCATATGCCCTTTGCCTGTAGCCGCTAAGCTTCCATAAAGTGTAACTTTAAATTTGGCGGCATCCATATGGCGTTCGAGAAACATCTCTGCCGCTTTGCGTGGTCCCATAGTGTGGCTACTAGATGGGCCTGTGCCAATACGATATAATTCTTTAATCGATTTCATGATGTGTTTTATGTTGTTGTTAAGTTTAATACCACTTTTTTCTTCGTAAATAAATACCTATTATAATTGCTACTATAGCCATCAATCCCCAAGCATATAGATATCCATATTTCCATCCAAGCTCAGGCATAAATTGAAAATTCATACCCCAAATGCCAACTAAAAATGTTAGAGGAATGAATATCGTTGAAACCACGGTAAGTCGTTTCATAATGTCATTCATTCTCAAATCATTGTTGGATATATAAAGATCGACAAGGGAAGAGAGTGTTTCACGACATATTTCAATCGTCTCTAATACAAATTGAAGATGATCATTTACATCACTAAAGAAGGCTCTATTTGCTTTGTGCATAAATGGGTTTTCACCTCTCATGAGTTTAATATATTGCTCTTTAAGAGGTACAACCGATCGTTTCATTGTCATGTACTGACTGCGAAGTGCTTGAATTTGTATACCAATATCCTTATTATTGCTGATAGTTAAAAGCTCTTCTTCCAAATCTTCTAATTGATCATCAATACTAGTTATAATAGCAGTATAATTACCCATTACGCTATTCAGCAAAACACTTAGAAGATAATCGGTTTGACGGCTTCTAATTTTTAATATATCTTTTTTAAGTGCTCTATATACATTGTCAAAAAACTCAGTTTCATTTTCTAGAAAAGTCAATATATAGTTTTCTCCCATTATCAAACAAATCTGTTGCTGATCTAATTCATCCAAGTCATTATCTTCTTCACGAGGTATTTGATTGAACAGTTTAAGAATGACTACTATATATGTATCATGAATTTCTATTTTTGTGGGATGGTTGGCATTTAAGATATCTTGCAATACCAAGAAATCAATCTCAAAATGAGAACAGATATCACGGATAGTATCTGTATTTTTCATCCCATGGATTTGCAACCAATTTATTTTACTAGAATCCAATAAAGGAATGATATTCTTAAAATTGGTTGCAGAGTTTTCATCAACACTTTCGGCATTGTATGTGTATAAATGAAGGTGAGTCTGAGTTTCACTTTCGCCAGTATATATCAGCTGTTCGCTCAATAGATTGTTTTCCATGCTCTGTTACTTTATTTTGAGAGGTTCTTATTATCTGATTATTAATGCTTTGTTGATTTAAAACAACCTGTAAACTCTTTTTGTTTAATTTAATGATTGCTTAAGCTAAATCTACAACTGTAATACCAGCACCTCCAAATTGTACATGTTCGTCAGCAAAATGTCTTATTCCTGGAACTGTTTCAAGGTATTGTCTGATCAAACTTCGTAAGATACCTGTGCCAGTGCCATGAAGAATACGCACTCTATCCATTCCTACCAAGATAGCATCATCAATAAAATAGGTGATAGCTTGCAATGCTTCCTCACCACGCATTCCCCTTACATCAATATCTTGTTTGAAGTTGAGTTTCTTTTCATACATTTGGTCGTGAGTTTGCGAACTGACAAAAGTGCTTTTGGTGCTAGATGACTGTTGTGGAGCTGTTTTAGACAATTCTAAACGATCAATCTTTACATTGGTTTTGATACTACCAAAAGCTACAATAGCGTTCTTGCCGTTTAATTCTAGTACTTCGCCAGCAGTTGTTTGTCCTTTTATCTTTACCGTGCTTCCCACTTCAATGGTCGGAGCTTTAGGCTTTGCCGTAACTACTGGTGTAGTAGTGGAGTCTGTTTTACCCTTTTTATCTTTCTTTCTATTTTGCTTTTCGATGAGTTTTTCCATCTTACGAGCAATCTTGTCATCTTTCTCCTTCTTATCAAGCTCATCAAGACTCTGCTTGAAATCGCTTAACTCTTGGCGCACTAATCTGGTTTTCTCTTTTTCAGCTTGAGCCTCTTTGATGGTACGGATTGTATTCTCTATACGTGCATTCGACTCTTGAAGCAAGCGTTCAGCTTCCGCCTTGGCCTCTTTGATAATAGCCTTCTTCGATTTCTGAAGTTCTTCAATCTCTTGCTGATACTTTGCAACAGTCTCTTCCAATTGCTTCTCACGTTGGCGAATATTTTGACGTTTATTCTCCCAGTAACGTTTGTCACGAACAATATCTTGTAGATACTTATCGGCATTGATATATTCACTCCCTACAATCTCTGATGCATCAGCAATTACATCTTCAGGAAGTCCTATCTTTCTTGCAATTTCTACAGCAAACGAACTACCAGGATTTCCTATTTGTAGTTGAAACAAGGCTTGCATCATGTGGCGATCGTAAAGCATAGCTCCATTTACAATGCCTTTGTGATCATCGGCAAAGTGTTTTAGATTTTGATAGTGGGTGGTAATAATACCAAATGTATGCTTTTCATTGAAACGCTTTAATACAGCTTCGGCGATAGCACCACCAATTTGTGGCTCTGTTCCGCCACCAAACTCATCGATAAGAATTAAGCTCTGTGCATTACAACTCTTTATCATCATCTTCATATTTGTAAGATGGGACGAATAAGTACTTAAATCGTCTTCTATTGATTGCTCATCGCCAATATCGATAAATATGCTATCAAATATGCCAGCTATACTTCGTTCATGCATAGGTATGAGTAATCCACTTTGCATCATATATTGCAATAAACCTACTGTTTTTAAGCAAACGGATTTACCGCCAGCATTGGGCCCTGAAATAATTAATATTCTTTTTTCGGAGGTAAGTTCTATATCAAGAGGTACAATTTTTTTGCCATGCTTAGCTAACGACATTTGAAGTAATGGATGAATAGCCATCGTCCAGTCAATCAATGGCTTATCTTCTATTGCAGGCTGTATTCCATTTATTTGAATAGCAAAACTGCTCTTAGCACGGATGAAATCTACTTCGGCAAGAAACTCATAAGATTGAAGAACATCTGGAATGTTAGGACGAAGATTAATAGAAAAGTTTGTCAATATTCGAATAATCTCTCTTCTTTCTTCACCTTCCAATTCACGAACTCGATTATTGGCTTCTACCACTTCGGCGGGTTCAATAAATACAGTTTTACCACTAGCCGATTCATCATGAATAATCCCTTTAATCTTTCTCTTCAATCCAGGTGCAACAGGAATCACTAAACGCCCGTCGCGCATAGTAGGAGCTACATCTTTATCAACATAACCTTCTGATTGTGCATTTCGTAGAATACTATTTAGCGAACGAGAAATGCCATTCATTGTAGATGAAAGTTCACGTCTGATACGTGCTAACTCCAAAGAAGCATTATCTTTTATCTTGCCATACTTATTCAAAATGTCGTCAATTTGTTTTATAAGATTTGGAAAGATGGCTATATCCCCAGCTAACTTTTGTAGCATAGGATAGGGGACTCCTTCTTCTTCTTCTTCCCTATGAAAGAAGCGAACAATATCTCTAATCGTTTCAAGAGAGCGTTTTAAATCAAAGACTTCTTGCTCATCCAAATACATGCCATCTATCTTTACACGATGCAGCGAAGGACGAACATCAAAAAAATATTGATTAGGAAAATTATCTTCTTCTTGTATGATACGAACAAACTCACTAACTTGTGTGAGTTGCTCAAAAATATTATCATATTTAGTAGAATATCTCATTTCAGAAACTCTCTCTTCGCCTAAAGTGCTGAGACATTTATCTTTAATGAGACTTCTTATTTGGTCGAAACCAATTTTATGTTCAAAATTATGCGGATATATCATTAATTATAATCTATCGTAAAGGTCAATTATGCAACAAAAATACGATTATTTAATGAAAATATTCAAAGAGGGCTTGTAGAATTAAAATAGTTATGTATCTTTGCATCGCTTTTAACGAAAAGCACTTCTGATAA
>CAMTOV010000033.1 GCA_947074235.1 uncultured Bacteroides sp.
AATAATCGATATTCCATTTTGCATATTGAAGAGCATCTTGATATTCGTGTCCAAAACTTCCTGGGCGACCGCCACAAGTTTTCCTACCTGCGTCTGAGTATATACCGATTTTCATTCCTTTAGAGTGAACATAATCGGCTAGAGCTTTAATACCCGAAGGAAATCGTTCGGGACATGCTTGTATAAATCCAAGGCTATCACGTTCGCCATGCCAACAGTCATCTAGGTTTACATAGATATATCCCGCATCACGAAGCCCCGACTCCACCATCGCATCGGTAATTTCTTTAATAAGATTCTCATTGATATCACAAGCAAACTTATTCCAACTATTCCATCCCATAGGAGGAGTATCGGCTAGTCCATCAAACTTTTGTGCTAGCACAGAAGATGACAAAAGAGATAAAAATAAAGATGCAACAATAAATTGATAGATTTTCAAATTCTTACTCATAGTATTATTCTTATTAAATTAAAGATTTCTTTGTTATAGAAACAGAAAAGAGTGTTAGTCATTATATCAAATGACCAACACTATAAATATTTAGAAAAAGAAAAACTACTTATTGAATATTTTGCAAACGCTCGTTTGCCGCCTTAATAATTGGCAATGTAGTATCTGTTACAAAAACCGAATACAAACCTTGTTCCTCTTGCGCAGGATCACCAGTGTAATCATCACCTTTTGCCCAAAACACATGTTCTGTAGATGGTTCACCGTATCCTCCCCATGCCCAGAAGTTACAACCTACTAGCATTCCATCGCCCATTTCAGGATTGGCTATTTGGTCGAAAACAAATTTAAAGTATTCATCTCTCAAATTAGTTGAAGATGCTTTTGAGAACTGGAAGCCATCGCGAGGAAAACCAAACTCTTCTAAAACAATAGGTTTGTTGTATTTCTTAGCCAAAGCTAGATGCTCAAGCATATACTCTTTTGTATTTTCTATAGAACGGGGCAAGTGCGCATCCAAACTATCCTTCAGTGCCCACGACCAGTTCCAGGGCCATATATGAATATTCATATAATCAATATTTGGGTCGGCATGTATTCTTTCATACAAAGCAATATCTGTTTCACAACCATGTTTACCTTCGCTACCGGTTGATACAAGATGATTACTATCTAATGATTTAATTTGCGCAGCTACATCTGCCAACCACAAAGCGAAAGGTTCTTTACTTTCTTCGGAAAATGCACGCGGTTCGTTGCCAATTTGCCACGACATGATAGTTGGATCATCTACATACTTCACCTTGGTGTATCTATTCTCACGAGTAATCATATCGTCTACATAGTTAGCAAACAATGCTTTGGCACTATCCGATTGTACAAATTGAGATGCATAATCAAGATATGCAGGCCATCCATCAACAGCAGGAATCACAGCCTTGCCATATCCGGCCCATTCTAGATATTGTCCATATCCCCCACTCCATTCCCAAGAGTTGTTTAAGAAAAGAATAGCTTTCATATCACGTTTGCCCATCTCCATAAGTAGATAATCCAAACCTGCTAGAATTGTATCGTTGTATACACCAGGCTCAATTTGAAGAGTAGGCTCTACTTTGGCTGTTACCCCATTGCTACCATCAGCACCAACTAATATGCGCAGATTATCTATACCTAGATCTTGCAAATAATCAAGTTCGTTTAGTAATCGCTCACGATTACCACCTTCACCTTCTGAGCCCAATATGGCTCCATACCAAAAGTTTGTACCAACATAATAATAAGGATTATCGCCTTTCATTAGTTTACCATCCTCTACACGAACGAAAGGATTGTCACTGGTTGCAACGGGCTGCTTAGATTGACAAGAACACAATAAGACCATTGAAATAATAAGAAGTGTTTGTTTAAACATAGTTTTCAAGAGTTAAATTAACTTCACAAAAATAAGAAAGTAAGACCAAAGAAAACAGTACTATTTTATCATTTAACAATACATTTAGTCATTACTTAATATTTTATTAATCAAAAAAGCGATAAAGTAAATTGTAAAAATTAAGATTCAAGAGGTTAAATCCAAACATTAATATGTATCTTGCGATTCAAAACAACTAATCAACAATTTGTCAAGATGATTAACTCTAATTACTTTCCTGCAACCAGTCGCTACAACACGATGAACTATCGTCGATGTGGCAAAAGCGGAATTCTGCTTCCAGAATTATCATTGGGTTTATGGCACAACTTTGGCGATGTGGATACATTTTCCAATAGCCTACAAATGGCTCATTATGCTTTCGACAATGGCATCACCCATTTTGATTTAGCTAACAATTATGGTCCGTCAGTTGGCTCTGCTGAAGAGACATTTGGCTCTATCATGAAAAAATCTTTCAGACCATTTCGGGATGAATTGTTAGTATCTACCAAGGCCGGGCATGATATGTGGCAAGGACCGTATGGCACTTGGAATTCAAGAAAACATCTTATATCAAGTTTAAATCAGAGTTTGAAAAGAATGAGCATCGATTACGTAGATATATTTTACTCTCACAGATATGATTCAAACACTCCTTTAGAGGAAACTCTACAAACATTGGTTGACATAGTAAAGCAAGGAAAAGCTATTTATATCGGCATATCTAAGTATCCGCAAGAGGCAGCTTGTTTTGCTTATCATTATCTCACACAAAGGGATGTGCCTTGCCTGGTGTATCAAGGAAGATATAATCTATTCAATAGAGAACCCGAAAAAGATGGAATCTTACAACAAGCTTATGAAAATGGAGCAGGATTTATTGCCTTCTCTCCTCTAGCGCAAGGGTTACTCACCAATCGTTATCTCAATGGAATTCCCGAGGATTCTCGCATAGCACGTGGTGGTTTTTTAAAGAAAGAAGCTCTTACTGAGGAGGTTATTAAAAAAATAAAGTGCTTAAATGAAGTTGCATATAATCGCGGACAAACTCTAGCAGAAATGTCATTGGCTTGGTTGCTAAAAGATCAATTGGTTAGTTCGGTTATAATAGGAGCTAGCTCTGTGACACAAATTGCAGACAACCTAAAAGCACTAGAAAACACCAATTTTACTAAAGAAGAGTTAAAGCAGATAGAAGTAATATGTGGATAATATTTAGTTTCATCGCGGCGAAACTTTTGTTTCTTCTTGATAAAACTTTTGTTTCACCGTGATGAAACTTTTGTTTTATACCAATGAAACCTAACAAGAATAAAAGAGTTATTATATAAACATACAAACAATCGAGTCTAAATCTCTACAAATAAAGAAATAGACTCGATTGTTTATTAGATAAGTTTTTTGTTCTTACGATAATTTTCGCGGAACTCTTTGGGAGAGCATTCCTTTTTCTTCCTGAATATCCGGTTGAAATTGGATAAATTATTAAATCCACAGTCATAACATATCTCTGCTATAGACATAGTAGAATCGACCAACAAACGCGAAGCAAATCCTAAGCGAATATCTATTATATAATCTGAAAGGTTCTTTCCTGTACGCAATTTAAAGAAACGACTAAATGATACGGGAGTCATGCCTACCATATCTGCCAGCTGGTTCAGTCTAATCTCTTCTTGATAGTGTTTATTGATATAATCTTGCACTTTTTGCACTCGTCGACTATCCGATTGATTACCTATTTTAGCAAAAGAGGATGTAGACAGGGTTCGTGCTCCATCACCACTCAATGATAGTTCATATAAAATTGTCATAAACTTCATCACCGCATAAAACCCTTGTTGCTCAGATACAAGAGAATCAATAAGTGGATATATCTTCATTATGGTTGACATTGGAAAACACAATCCTTTTTGTGCTCTGTCTAGCATTTGTCGAATAGAGTTGAATTGACTCTTATTAATAAAACTCTCAAAAAAGAGATCTGAAGAAAATTGAATCGTAATTTCTCGAATGTTTTTTGAATGACATTCATGTTGCTCCCACACATGTTCTAGTTCTCTACCAGTAATAAGAACAAGGTCATAATCCTTTATCACTTCAGCAGAGTCGCCTACTATTCTTCTTACTCCAGCAGCATTTTCACAAAAATTCAGTTCAAACTCTGCATGATTGTGCATTGGATAGGTAAATTCCGTCTTATAACGCTCTGCTATATAAAAGCAATCTTTGTCGGACAAAGGCGTTATCTCACGAATAATTGAATGTTGCGGTTCAGTATTCATCATTTTAGGTTTTATTTCATTGTTGTAAACTTCTTAAATCATCCCCCGAAGGATTTTGAAAAACACGTAAGTCGAACTCCGGAATAACAGCCAGCACATGGTCAAAAACATCCGCCTGAACCCCTTCATAAGGAATCCAATCTTTTACAGCAGAAAAAAAGTAAAGTTCCATAGGAATTCCCATTTCTGTGGGCTGAAGTTGACGCACCATGCATGTCATGTGTTGGTTGACAGTTGGTAAACTCTTTAAGTAATTGTTGAGATAGGCACGAAACACCCCTATGTTAGTTTGGTGTATTCCATTTATTAAATTCGATTTATCTATATTATGTTCTTTATTAAAATCTTCTACCTTCTTTTCTGTATCTGACACATAATCATGTAGCAAATAAATCTTACGATATTTCTCAATCATCTCAACTGTACAAAACTTCACGCTATTCATATCTATATTGATTGAGCGTTTAATTCGTCTTCCACCCGACTCTTCCATGCCTCTCCAGTTTTGGAATGAATCGCTCACCAATGCATAAGGAGGCACGGTAGTAATGGTATTATCCCAATTGCGCACCTTCACCGTATTGAGCGTTACCTCAATCACAGTGCCATCGGCTCCATATTTAGGCATAGCAATCCAGTCTCCTACTCGTAGCATATTATTGGCAGTAAGCTGTATACCCGACACTACACCCATGATACTATCTTTAAACACCAACATCAAAATAGCTGCCGATGCTCCCAGTCCAGTAAATAATGCTTTGGGTGATTGATTGGTGAGAAGACTTATTATTAAAATAATACCGATAAAAAACAGAATAACTTGTGCTATTTGCAACAAACCTTTTAGTGGTTTATTTCTTGCCCTTTCGCGCATACTATATAGATAGTAGACAGCAGCCAAGAAAGCACTTGAAAAGCGCAAGAAAACGGCAATAATATAAATCATTGTGAATCGCCGAATGATATCGAGCACTCGTTCATCGGGGATGGCTATAGGAATTAGTATATAAAATAAAATAGGGGCTACAATGTGACTAAGATAGTTCATCACTTTGCGATCGAACAAAATATCATCCCAAGTAGCTTTTGTCTTTTTTACAATCTTTTCTATAGTTCCCACAATTAAATAGCGGCAAACCAAATCGGCCACAAATACTATTATTAATATCAATATTAATAATATAATATCTACTGATGTAGAGGCTGCACTTGAGTTCAATCCCCACGATATGAGTTGTGTATCTATTTTTTCAGCAAGTTCCTTCATTATTGATTAATTTATCCTCAGATTGCATGCTTAGTTCACATTCATTCAAAAATTGTTTTAAATCTTCGCGTAGCCAATTGCCTAAAAAGGAGAAACGATAAGGATTATTCTTTCTCAAAATCACTTCCACTCTAACTTGACTATTTTGATAGCAAGTCAGCTCATTGCGATATTGTTCCTCATGCTCGGCTAGTCGTTTAATTTCTTCTTCACGCTCGCGTCTTAATACTGTACATATAGGTATCAACAATTTCATCACCACGTTTTCCATTAAATGATGTCCTTGTATGTACATATATGTTGTTGTAGGTATTAGCCCTAGTTTTTCTAGCTCTACTCCTAACTGCTTCACACTTTCAATATGTTGTGGATATTTATTTTCCAATCGTTGCACCCCTCTCGCTATCTCTTTTCTTACATCATTCAAACAAGAGTCAATATGATATAGATTCACATTACGTAAACGAGTCGATGAATTAAATTCATTCATCGGAAAAGAATTTGTATCATGCTGACGGTAGAACCATATATTCCATAAAAATAATGGATAGATAATAGTAGAATACTCTGTAAAAAACTTCTTAAAATCTATTATCATCCGATCATTGAGAGTAGCAAGCACACAAACTTGATGAAGATTGTCGGCAAAGCATTGATGATTCTCAATGGCATATGCGTAAGTTTGAAAAATATACTTATTGCGATTAATTTTGCGAGAAGTTGATGTGGCCCCTTGCAACAGAAAATCATAATCACTATCTACACAAGCTATTAAGCTTTTGCCAAGTTGATCTGTATTGAGGGTATTGAGCAATACTGTTTTTTTCCCTTTAGACAATGAGGTAGATGATGGGGGTAATACATGAAAATAGTATTTATCATCATTAAACTCCTCAAAAATAGAGCGCCAAAAAGCGATATCATCATAACTTTCTACATAGGCAACAATCTTTTGTCGCACATCTTTGGAGTATAGCTTTTGCGCTGCACTAAAGTATTTTGAAGTCAAATTATCGCGTAAAGAAGTAGGCATAAATCAATAAACATTAAGAGTTCGTTTGACCAGGAATTAGGGCTGTTGCAATATCACTAACCTCAGTCACCGCATCCAACCATCCCTCCATTATTACTGCCGGCGAGTGAGTGGTCAATATAATCTGTACATTTGGATTGAGTTGACGAATCATAGCAATCAATTTTTGCTGCCATTCGATATGAAGAGAAGCTTCAGGCTCGTCCATAAATAAAACACCATGTTTATTATCTTGCACCAAAGCCGTTAGTAATATTACCAACATTTGCTTCTCGCCTGAGGATAGCTGATGAGGGAAGAGTAATTCATCATCTTGATAAAATGCAATATCGTTTCGTTTTCTATCAATGCGCTTGCGAGTATAGCTAAATAACTCATCTATTAAGTCTTGAAACAAACGTTTGGACCTAGAGATAACCGAAGCTCTATTACGAACAGCCTCATCATCGCTAGCCAACAGTTCTATCATTCTATTGCCTATGTTGACTTGATAGTCAAGATAACGACGTTGCAGTAAATACAACTGCCAATCGAGTTCAGATTTTACATTTCTATCAGCCATGCGCGCCGTAAAATCTCCCATTACTAAAGGGCGATCATAGCTGCGAATCACATCATAAGAAATAAAAGTAGCTTCAGGATTATCGAAAAAAAGGCGAACACCATCGCGTACACCATTAGTTATTTTACCACCCGGAAATGATAAGTCTTCTAAATAACTAACAGAACGATTGAGGATTGTAGTCTTTCCTACACCATTTATACCAGAAAGAATATTAACATCGGGACGTAAATCCCATTCTATATGAAACCGTCCCCATAGATTTTCAATCTCAATACGACGGATATAATTAGCTGGTTTTTCCATAATATCACGGATTTATATAAACGCAAATATAAACAATTCAAATAATAAATTGCTTACCTTTGCATATGTTTTCAGTTAGGATTAGAAAAAATGAGTGATAAAAATATACGTGGACATCTATATGCACTTGCTGCCAATGTGATGTGGGGATTGATGTCTCCTATTGGCAAATCTGCTTTACAAGTTTTTACACCACTCTCAGTTACCACCTTCCGAATAGTTGGCGCTTGCATTGCTTTCTGGATTCTTTCTCTATTTTGCAAGAGAGAGAAAATTGCTCCGAAAGACAGAGTTAGAATCTTCTTTGCCGCTTTCTTTGCACTTATATTCAATCAAGGGATGTTTGTATTTGGTCTTTCCTTTACTTCTCCCATCAATGCTTCTATCGTAACAACTACTCTTCCTATTATTACTATGGTGGTAGCAGCAATGTACCTCAAAGAACCTATATCGGGCAAGAAAATACTTGGAATAGCCATAGGAGCAATAGGTGCTCTTATATTAATTCTCGGTAGTCAAAGTGGCGGAATAGACAATGGCAACATAATAGGAGACTTGCTATGCTTGGCTGCACAATTCAGCTTTGCCATTTACCTTACCGTCTTTAAGAGCCTCACACAAGAATATTCGGCTGTAACTATCAATAAGTGGATGTTTTTAGTAGGCTCTATCGTATATCTACCCATATCTTACATAGATATTTCTCTTATCGATTGGAGCACTGTTCCTATCTCTGCCATACTACAAGTTACGTATATTATATTAGGAGCCAGTTTCCTTGCATATATCTGCATTATGACTGCTCAGCGCATGCTTCGTCCTACAGTTGTAAGCATGTACAACTATATGCAACCTATCATTGCTTCGATAGTTGCTATCATAATGGGGGTAGGCTTGTTTGACTGGCAAAAAGGAGTAGCCATTGCTTGTGTATTTTTGGGTGTTTATATCGTTACCCAAAGTAAATCACGTGCAGATATACTCCAGAAATAGATCTTTTTTATTCTATTTCTGGAGCAGTTTCAAAGAATAGATAAATAATAACCTTTTTAATCCCAAATTTCGTCCTTTTAGTACGCATATCAATGCCTTTATCCACAAAAGGCAACATTTCCCATTTCTAATAACACGTCATCTATTTAACTTTACAAGCGGTAAAAAGAATTACAAATCTTAGCAGTAAGAATTTAGATTATTACTATTTAATCTCTATAGTAATACCCAATTGCAAAGTCAATTGACTATGGCAGTAGCGCAAATAATCATTACACTAAAATGATTCAAACTACTTTTGGAATCAACGGCACAATCATTGTTCAATTAGTAATATAATATTATTTAATATTGAGTCTATACTCTATAATTTATCAACACTTTATAATAAAAAAACGTATGAAAAGAACTAGACTTATAGCTTTAGCTATTATTATCGGCAGTTTTATCACAAATGAACTCGCAGCACAAGAATTGAAATTAGACAGTAAATCCGATAAAGGATTTTATATTCGTGCAGGAGCTGGTTATGCACTTGGAATAGGTAAAACATCAGGAGCACCTAATGAACTAATGCCATCTTATAACCAACACTCTATTGACCACACCGTTCATACCACTAAATTTGGTTCGGTAACTGAGAACACTACCGATAAAAGTGATAAAAGAACAAATGCGGCATTTTCATTAGCAGAGGGATTAAATGGAAGGCTTGATGTAGGATATATGTTTTCAAAGTATTTTGGAGTTGAACTAGGCTTTAGCTACTTTAATGGAAACAACAATGAGGTTGTAAACAGTACTGATTATAAATCAATCAAAACAACTATCACTTCAAAAAGCACTAATTCCATTACTAATACAAAAAGTAAAGAAACTAAGTATTCAATGAAGCGTACTGCCTTTGCTATAACTCCAGCTATCAAATTAGTTTTACCTATATCAAATCATATCTCCGTGTACTCTAGATTAGGTGTATATTTACCCTTTAAGAACGATATGGAGTATCAGATAAACTCCCATGAATATACATACTATAATAGTACAACATCTAACATTAAAAATGGCTCAAACAACAATGTATATAAGAAAGAGAAATTTGAATCATACTTCAATGCAGGTTATGATGCTTCCTTGGGATTAAATTATAATTTCAATAATCACTTTGGCATTTTTGGTGAAATCAATATGATAGCCATTTCTTACGAAGTAAAAAAGAGTACCATCACCAATTGGACAACTACAACAGATGGAAAAGAAACAGATAAAATGACTGGTTTAAAAACAAATGAAATTGTAACAGAATACAATAAAAGTTACGATATAAATAGCACTAGCAGTAGTGATTCTCCAAAACAGGATGTATCATTCTCATTGCCATCAAGTAGCATTGGAATAAATATTGGGATAGTATTTAAATTTTAAATATACAAAAACTATATAAACAAGGCATGGATTATACTCATACTATAGAGTATAATCCATGCCTTGTTTATATAGCAATTTTTAGAAAAAGTTTCATGCAGCAGCAAGCCCAAAAAGAGCTGCCAAAAAGGTAACTGCAAATAAAAGAATAATCAATCCAAAGAAGGATATTACTAATCCTGCAATAGCTAAGCCCCGGGGAGCCTTAAATACACCACAGAATGAAAATACAGCTCCTAAAAACCAAATAATCCATCCCAAAACAGGAATCCAGGAAAATATAAATCCCAATATAGCCAATACAAAACCTGCAGTTCCCAATCCATTAGATTTAGGCTGTTGAATGATTACAGTTGTATGCCCATTCTCTCTTCTTGTTTCATCTACATTTTCCATATTGATTTGATTTAGTAAATATATAACGTTTTATTTAAGGATAAGTTTATTTCTTTAATTCGCCGAAATATGTATCCAATAAATGTTTAGCTGCCACAAAAGATGTTAGATTTCCGTTAAGCACTTGTTGTTCTTGATTGGCAAGCATCGCTTCGATAGTTGGGTTTTGATAAAAGCTATCACGCAATTGCTCATTAATACTTTCATACATCCAATATTTACTTTGCTCATTTCTGCGATATTCAAAATAGCCATTGGCTTTTACAAAATCAATATACTCATATACCATATCCCAGATTTCCTTAACTCCTAAGTTGTAAAAACCCGAATAGGTGAGCACAGGAGGTGTCCATCCCGATTCGGGAGCCGGGAAAAGATGTAACGCATTTCGAAACTGAGTAGCTGCCAATTGAGCTTTATCTACATTATTACCATCTGCTTTGTTGATAACGATGCCATCTGCCATCTCCATAATACCTCGTTTAATGCCTTGCAGCTCATCACCAGTTCCAGCAAGCTGAATGAGTAAAAAGAAGTCTACCATAGAATGAACAGCAGTTTCACTTTGGCCTACTCCAACTGTTTCAACAAATATCTTATTGAAGCCAGCTGCCTCACATAGAATAATCGTTTCACGAGTTTTGCGAGCTACACCACCCAGCGATCCAGCTGAAGGACTAGGTCGTATAAAAGAGTCGGGATGAACAGACAACTGTTCCATACGAGTTTTATCGCCTAGTATACTACCTTTACTTCTTTCACTACTTGGATCAATGGCAAGTACAGCTAGTTTGCCTGCGCTACGTTCCAAAACATGAAGCCCGAAAACATCAATAGAAGTACTTTTACCCGCGCCTGGCACACCACTGATGCCAACACGAATAGAGTGGCCTGAAAAGGGAAGACATTTCTCTATCACCTCTTGTGCAATAGCTTGATGTTCAGGTCGAACACTCTCTACTAACGTAACCGCCTGACTAAGAATCGTCACATCACCCTTAGTAATACCGTCAACAAACTCTTGTACACTAAGTTGCCTTTTGCGAACTTTGCGTTTAAAATACGGATTAACAGATGAAGGTTTTTCGATGCCTGCATTAACAGTCAGCCCTTTATATAAATCATTATTCTCGGGATGTTCCATGATAGCAGTTGTTTTGAAGTTTATCTTTTTACATTGATAGTCACTTTAGGCTGAGAAGGGTCATTTGTAATCATCAGAATACGCATGTGTTGTTTCTTCTTGCCCGGATTGTTTTTATTGATTGTGACACGAAGTCGAGTACTCTCACCCGGCTGTAGCGATGTCTTTTTTAAATTAACGCTAAGCGCAGGATTAAATACTTGTAATTTACCTATAACCAAGGTTGATTTACCAGTATTAGTAATTGTGATATCTTGCGATGCTTTATTCTTTTTAGCCAATTGACTCGAAAAGTCAATATCCGAAGCGGACAATTTAATAATTGGCGCATTCGCTTTATCCTTTACTGTTAGTTCATTAAAACTTGGCAACAACACTGCAGAAACAGGTATTTCATTCTCTTCTCCCACTTTATCTCCGGCAAAGCGAGCTAGATATACAGATGATTGAGTCAATCCAAAATCTAGCAATTGCTCACTATCCAAAGTAAGTTTTATTGTTCCTTTTTGTCCTTTTTGCAACACATTAGGAGTTTTCTCCATGGTGAGGTAACGAGGAAGGTGCATCAAAACCGGTTCGTAAGGGCGATCGGACTGATTTACTACACTAAAGGTAATTGTCGAAGTTTCTCCGCGTTGTACATCAGGAAAATCAAATTCGGTTCTGTCTATCTTTATCTGGCCTATTTCGTAAGGATGAGAATTGGTAAAGTCGGTTATCTCTTGTACTACTTCACCACCAAATTTCAAATATACCAAGCTAGGGTCGGAATTGCTATAGATACCTACCGACTTCTCAAAACGCCCTAAAGCCTCTGCATCAAAGGTAACACTGATTGTGCCTTTCTCGCCTGGAGCAATGGGCGATTTAGTCCAAGTAGCATCCGTGCAGGCACAAGAAGTTGTGATATTACTAAGCACTAACGGTTTATCACCGGTATTGGTTATTACGTATTCAGCAGTAACCGGTTGCTTCCATTCAATCTGTCCAAAGTTATGCATACTTTTATTAGAAGATAAACGAGGCTGAGCTATTGCAGTAAGTGTAAATAGTGTAAGTGAAAATATAGTAAATAAGATACGTTTCATATTGGGGTTGATTATTAAACGTACAAATGTAGTTTATTTATACGAAAAGCGAGAGGAATGATAGCATTTATTCTGTTATTTCAACTTAAAAAGAGCGACTGCATATTATACAAAAAGCGAGCTTCCTTTAAGTAAAGAAGCTCGCTTTTTGTATAGAGTTTTATTTACTATTCTACAATCAGGGGCATAGATGCTGAGTGCGAAGCATACTCAGGTGCATAAGCACTTTGCATGGTTGCAATACCCGATTGATATTGTCCCGCACGACTCACACGATAGCTATATTCTAATACATAAACGCCCTTGCCCAGCCCATCAAAGAAGAAAGAGGTAGAAGCATCTTTTATATCCACATAGTAACCAAAGCCACTGTTCCAGCGATAACCTGATATAGATGCAATGGGCTCGAAGCAAGCGGCTCGTTGATCTTTCAATTGAATAAATTCCATGGGTCTATCCAGTGTGATAGCCAATCGGCTTACTACCACATCACCAATAGCCAGTTTAGTGTCAGCCGTCACCGGCACTAGTTGTTTTTGATTATCCACTATGCGTAGTACATACAGTTTCTTATCTACATTCAACTCATTACCTTGCTGGCTCACATTACTAATATTTTCTTGATATTGAGCATAAACAGCTCCCCATGCAATACCGGCATCACGTTTAGTCACAGTTACTTTTTGAGCATCTACTATTTGTTTGCTAGTATATACATCTTTTACATAACCCAATCCCGGCGTACTACCAGCCGCACCCGTTTGTATGGTTTGATTACCAATTTTAATCTGTACATCTCCATTATTATCCAATAAGTCTGTACCAGTCATCAACAACGCATAAATAGCATCGGCACTAGCAACAGGAGATTTCCAAGCTTGCGTTTGCTTTTGTTTAAGCAACCATATTTTCATCTCTTCTACTACCTCAGTATCGTGCATTACCGTATTGAACGCTTGCATCACTAACACATGAGCCGGCATTTGCAAACCACCCCATGCATAGGGTGATTCATGGAATGCAAAGTACATTCCTTGTTCGTCTGTTTTCACCAAATGCTCTTTGAGCGACGCCATAAATTCATTGGCTTTTACTTTATTGCCAGCTTTATTTAGAATGATAGCAGCCATGGCTTTATTAGCCATCGACCCATCTTGCAATAAATCTCCAACTTTAGATAGATAGAAGTTGTAAGCCTTCGCATTGGCAGCAGGAACTTTCTCATTAGAGATAGCTACAACATAAAGATATTTCAACACATCGTTAGAAATAGAATAGCTACTTCTTAGTTGCACAGGCATATTATTATATCTCTCTAGAATAGACTTATGCAGATAGTTCATTGCCGAAGTTTGCATCTGTTTGGCTTTACCCGACAAAGATTCGCCTGTCAATAAAGCTAAGCGAGCATTCAGTTCTGCAATGTATTGAGTTACATAATAGCTACCCGTCATGCCTTTGAACCAACACCATGCACCATCAGAGTTTTGCATCTCTGTAAGACGTGCCACAGCCGATAGATTATTGTTGCGGATATTGTTTACATCAAACAGCGTAGCTATACGTTGCATTTGCTCTTGCTCAGTTTTGGCTTCCATCACCCAGGGCGATTCAGAAAGGATAATATTCTTCAACTCTTGATTCTTTTGAAGATTACTTATTAGTGTCTCTTTCGTTCCACCTTGCTGCTTCCAAGTCTCAAATATAGTCTTAATACGTGGTTGTTGATTTACAATCCATTCGGCAAGCGAGTTGGCATAGTAAGCAGTAGCCCACGCTATGGCGTTGTTGTTTTCGGGCAAAGCGATAGCCGGCAAAGCTTGCACTGCATACCATGCAGGGTTTCCGGTGCACTCAACTGTCAATGAACGATTGGTAGCCGTAGCACTGTGGTTGTTGAACAAGTGCTGCAAAGAGAAAGTACGGGTTTCTTCACCACGAATAGGCATAGCTACCGTTTCCGTTAGGTGTATTTTATCAGAAAGCACCGGAATCACTCGTTGCTCTCCATCGCTAAATGTACCGCCATCGGCAATCATTCTACAGCCCAACATCTCGTATTGATTGGTCACTTTGAAAGTAAAGCTAACTGCTGTTGTTTTGCCGGCTTCTACCGCAAAGCGTTGTTTTTGAGTACTTATCACACGTTCGTTCAATGGATTAAAAAGCGTCATCGAAGCATTTCCGGCAACAGCTTTATCCGATAGATTGGTGATGGTTGCCGCAATGGTAACTTCATCGCCTATACGCACAAAGCGAGGCATATTAGGCATCAGCATAAACTCTTTGCTAGTAGTAGCCGAGGCGTTGATATTGCCCGTCAACATCCCTTTAGTATGTGCAAATCCTTTAAATGTCCAGCGAGTTAAACTCTGTGGCATGGTAAATGCAAAAGAGACCTCTCCTTGCTCGTTGGTGCGCAACTGTGGATAGAAGAAAGCGGTTTCGCTAAAGTTAGTACGCAACTCACCTTCGGGAAGCTCAGTTGCATCCAGAGTTACTTCTTCTACTTTAACAGTACTTTCAGCATCCATAGCATCAGTGTTGGACATGCTCCTAGCCATAACTGTAGGTGCACTGCTATATTGCGGTAGAGAACCTCTTGAAGAACTTTTTCCTCTAACACCATAGGCAACTACTACTTCATCAAGCCCTGTCATCATACCATTCATGGGCATAAAGTGATCGTACACCAATTCAGGTACTTTATGCATTTTATACGAAAGTGCATAGAAAAACTGATTGGTTCGTGCATAAGGAGAGTATACCGAAATAGATGGCAATGGGAGATTGTACCAAACACGCAAAGTTTGATTGTTAGGATATAACTGATCTAGTGCAGCATCATACATCAAAGCCAGCATCTCTGCATTTGCCGGCAAACCTTGAGGAGTTTTAATTGTCATTTTCCACTCTTCACTCTGTCCGGGACGAAGTTTATCGCGGAATACTTCCCACTTCATCGTTAGATTCTTATCAGCAACTTTCTTCTTTAGTGAAATCGTTTTGCGATAAAGCTTATTGTCTTTTACGAAGCAGAACAACACCGTCAATCCATTTTCGTAACTATCCTTATAGTCAAATTCAAATCGCTCGATGGAATTAGAGAGTTTTAAGATTTTACTTTCCAACACCTTGTCCTTACAAAGCACTTTCATCATCACATGTGCATCATTAAAGGAGGTGCCATAATAGAAGATGGCCGGATTGTATGCATCAAATTCGGAATTAACTTCATAATACCACTCAGCTATTTGTGTAGGCGGACAAGTATCATCCAGGCTGAAAATGGTGAACTCTTTTTCGCCTTCCACTTCTCTACCTTGATTATCGAAGGCGTTATATATCATTACATACTTGCCCGATGGCAATGCTTTCCAAGAATCGGTAGCCAACGCTTTATTGGCTACAAATGTTCCATCAAACGAAGGACTTTGTTTGATAGCCTCAGCCGAAGTTACTCCTTCGGCCATTGAGAAAAGACTATAACCACCCGATACCTCCAAGGGTTGACAGTCGAGGTTGACCGCTTTGATAGTAATAGTAGGCATTGACTCCTTGCAAACTAACTGAGGTATATCGGCATTAAGCATCATAGAGCGAGTACCCGCATTGAGAGAAAAGCTACCTATTTGTGTTTCGCCAGCCAGACTTGTTACGCTGGCCTCAACAGTATATGAGTAGTAACCAAACTCTTGGTATTCTTTGACAATCAACGGCACAGGTATGGTGAAATCGCCTCCATCATTGAGCATCACTTCACCCGAAGCAATTGTTTCTCCACTTCTTCTACTAGGCAACCACCAAGTATTGGTAATACGCGATACTGTATATTTTACAGGAACATCTTGCAAAGGCACTCCATTGAGCGATATGGCCTTACCACTTACATCTACCGTATCACCCAAGTTGTAAGATACCGTAGGGCCTTCCAATGTTACCTCAAAGGTAGGCAACTTGTAGTCTTCTACTTGAATGTTGGTTGAGCCATTATCAGTAACAATCCTAAATCGTCCGTTCAAACAGGCTGAGGGTAAAACAAAATCGGTTGTAAATGAGCCAAATTCGTTGGTAGTGAGTTCTTTTTTGCTTACCTCTTGGCGATTAGCATCATATAGAGTTACCGAGTAAGTTTTATTGGGTATAACCGATGCCGTATCATTTTGAGAAGAGTAAGCAATACCTTTTACATAAACAGTTTGGCCCGGACGATAAATAGAACGGTCGGTAATCAGTTGTACTTTCTCTCTCTCATCCGAGCTCGTATACGAAGAACGAATTCGATCGGTGTATATAGGATTCATCGAGATATCATCCCCTTTAGTGACTACCACTCTTTGATAGCTTGATATATTATCTACCACTACAATGCCATTAGCATCTGTAGTAAAACTAGCCACCGGTTTATCATCATCTAAAAACTGAATTGTAGCCTCGGGAATAGGCTGTCCGCTCAATGCGTCAACCACTAAATATTCTGATTGAGCATTGAAAAGACCAATAGCAACTACCTTAAAGCGGCTTACACTCACCTCTTCGGTTTCGCTCTTACTCTTTTTCTTTTCATCCATCGATGTAATGCGGCATTGGTACTTGCCCAATGCAGGAGCCATTACATAAACTGTGGTATCTTTTAGTTTATAGTCGGGCGTGTTAGATAGCGTTACAGACTGCTGAGACACTACTTTAGATCCTTTTAAAAACTCCACCGACAAGCTAGTCAGGTTTTTATAACTAACTTGAATTGCCATTTTACTATCGGGATAAGCTTGTTTGGGGAATGTTCCATTCACAAGCGGTTGCAGTATAGAGTTTCTAATATTGCGCAGCTTATTGATGCGCTTGTAGCTTCCGTATTTTTGCAATCCCTCATCGCAATATTGCAAAGCAAGGTCAGACTGTTGTTTCATAAGTGCATATTGAGCTTTAGCAACATACACCTCAGCACACACTATACGATGTGGATACTGAGCAATTAAGTTGTCAAGACTCTCAACATAGTTATTTTGTGGGAGCTCAGTAGCTGCACGTGGCACAATAGAGGTTGTCCTTCCTTTATTATACTTCCATTCAGCGTAGCTCAACGCAGTAAGCACATGTCCATCTTCCAGCTCATTGGTATGATAGGCAGCCATCAATTGTTGATAGAGTGAATCGATGGTAAGCGTATATTGCTTTATGTTTGAAATGGAGCTCATAGCTTTGAATGAAGCGATGGCACGACTCGTGAGCAATTGATACAGGTTATGATGATAATAGCCACTACTCTCACCCTCAATCACAAAAGGAGTAAACTCACGCGAAGAGGTTTTGAGTAGTTCGGTTTCGTTTTGTATAGAGGCCAAGCCATGCGTCAACACACTTGCGGCAAACTGATTACTTGTCCATAAACGAATATCATCGGCGGCTTCTTCGTCTACAATTGGCGTGCGTCGACGTATATCATAACTATTGTCATTAGCATAATTGGAGTAAAACTCCATAATCAGCGAATTGAGCATGGCCTTATCAGTAGGGCTTTCAGCTCTTTCCTCCCATTGCTGCAAGCTTTGTAGGTCTACATAGAAGCTATCAGGAGTATACCATTCGCGACTCTTCATGCGAACCACATACGCTTTAAGCATCTGCCCCATATCTTGCTCACTACTAGCTTTATCGTAAATCTTATTGGTGAGTTCAATCACCGTTTGTGGCAAGCTTTTTTCTTGTGCCTTTTCTACTTGCTTCCAAAGCTTATCATAAGTTTGTGCTTTAGTGATAGAAGGAATTAGTGCAATAAATAGCAACAGAATAACTATCGATCTTGCTTTCATATATCTTAAAATTAGTTTACAGTTAGTTCTTTAAACAAAGAAAGAAATTATTGTTTACATTTTAGCAGTTTAAGTTAAAAAAGAATGGTATAATAACACTTTTCTTCAATTTGAATGGTATTACAAAGCCTCATATTAAGAATAACAAAGCATTTTTAGGCAGTGCGTTAGTGATATAAAGGCAGTGCGTTATCACTCTTTTCCCAGTACCTTACTCAACATTAGGCACTGCGTTATAAAATGAGTAATAGCCAAACTGCGCTTGACACTGTATCAAATTGTGTAGGCAGAACGCTATTGTTCGCATTGCAACAGAAACCTTCTTTCAACAAAAGGTAGATGCAATAAACGCGCAAAGCCTATAAGGCGTTACCAATCATGCTGTGCAGCATCACTGCAAGCGTCATGCAGCATTACTGCAAAAGCCATGCAGTATCACTGTATAAATTATGCAGCACTACTGCAAAGCCTGTTGCAGTAACATAAGAAAAGCAATATAATGTATAAACTATAGAGAAGTACAGGACGAAACGATATCGCTTTCAAACAAAGACAGAGCACAATGCTAACCAACAATTATACAGACTGTACATTTGAGCACAGAGTAAAGAGTAGCAACCAACAAAAAAAATGGTTGTGAAGTCATCCCTCACAACCATCTTTATATAGTGTTGATAATGTATATCTATTAGATACCGGCTAGTTCCAATACCTTTTCGACAGCAGCATTTAAACCATCGCTATCTTTACCACCTGCTGTAGCAAAGTGAGGTTGGCCACCGCCACCGCCTTTGATAAGCTTAGCAGCTTCTTTCACCAAGTTGCCAGCTTTTAAACCACCAGCCACTAGATTGTCGCTAATCATCACCGTAAGCATTGGTTTGCCATGATCTTCTGTTCCGGCTACAAAGAACAAGTTCTCAGTAATTTCCCCACGAAGTTGGAAAGCGATATTCTTAACCGCTTCAGCTGGCATAGGCGCACAGAACTTAATCACTTTCACGCCATTGATTTCTTCGATGTTCTTCAACAAACGGCTTTTCACTTCCGCTTCTTTTTCTTTCATGAAGTCTTCAACTTGCTTCTTCAATCCCGCATTTTCTTCGATGAACTTACGAACAGCGATAGCCAAATCTGGAACGTTGTTGAATAATGCTCTCAAATCAGCAATTGTATCTTGCACTGTATCCATCATTTCTTCCACTCTTGCACCTGTGTATGCCTCAATACGGCGAACACCTGCTGCAACTGAGCTTTCAGATACAATCTTCAACATACCAATGCTACCGGTAGCCTGCACGTGTGTACCACCACAGAACTCAACCGACTCGCCAAACTGGATAACACGAACGTGATCGCCATATTTTTCACCAAACAATGCAATTGCACCAAGCTCTTTAGCATCTTCAATTGGAATGCTGCGATACTCTTGTAGTTTGATGTTCTCGCGAATCTTAGCATTCACCAAGTGCTCTACTTGACGAATCTCTTCATCAGTCACCTTTTGGAAGTGAGAGAAGTCGAAACGCAATGAATCGGGGCCTACCAACGAACCTTTTTGCTCTACATGCTCGCCAAGTACTTCGCGAAGTGCGTTATCGAGCAAGTGAGTAGCCGAGTGATTGGCAGCACAAGCAGCACGTTTCTCAGTATCTACACAAGCCATCATAGGCGCATCTAAGTGCTCTGGCAACTTCTTAGCAAGATGAATAGGTAGGTTATTTTCTTTTTTGGTATCAAATATGTCGATTGTTTCGAACTCATTGACCAATACACCGCAGTCACCTACCTGACCACCACTCTCTGCATAGAAAGGAGTGTAGTCTAATACGATTTGATAGTATGTTTGATTCTTTTGTTTTACCTGACGGTAACG
>CAMTOV010000034.1 GCA_947074235.1 uncultured Bacteroides sp.
CCAAATGGCCATTGCACCGATACTTGAGCATCATAGTTGTAAGCACCTTCCATCTGTTTGCCAATATGCTCACAAGGTTTGTGGTCGTATGTAATAAGCGAGTTAATCTCTTTTGGATAAGTATATGGCATTTTACCGCTAAAGTTTACATCACCAGCCATTGTATTAGCCAATGCATCGCCTCCATAATTACCTGGGAGCATCGCGTTCACAACCGCTTTCGATAATGGCTCAATATCTGCAATCAGACGAGGACGACCACTATTTAAGATTAAAATAATAGGTTTGCCTGTAGTAGATAGCGCTTTCACCAAGTCGAGTTGGTTTTTTGATAGCTCGAGATTATTTAAGTTACCTGGAGTTTCACAATATGAGTTTTCGCCAATACAAGCTACAATATAATCAACATTGCTAGCAGCTGCCACTGCTTTTTCTATCTCAGGTGCATTCTCTTCGTGCCAGTTTCCTCCTTGTTTGTAGGTCACTCCTGGTTCGTAGATAATATTTTCGGTACCGAACTTATTGCCGAATGATTCGAGAATAGTATTATATTTCTCAGCACATGCATCCGCTTTGTCACCTTGCCATGAGTACGACCAACCACCATTTAAAGTGCGCATAGAGTTGGCGTTAGGACCTGTGATTAATAATTTAGCACCTTGTGTAAGGGGTAGTGTATTGTCCACATTTTTTAGAAGCACTAATGACTCTTCAGCTGCTTCTAAAGCAGCAGCAGCGTGCTCAGGGCCGCCAAACAATGGATAATCTTTTAAATTGTAATAAGGTTTATCAAATAAGTTGAGTCGATACTTCATTCTCAACACACGACTCACTGCATCATCTATTCTGCTCATGGGCACTTCACCTTCTTGTACTAACTCTTTTAGTAGCGTGCAGAATTTCCAATCGTAAGGGTCCATCGACATATCAATACCTGCATTGATAGCCATCTTTATCGCCTCTTTTTTATCTTTAGCTACTCTATCGCGGCTATATAAGTTGTTGATATCCGCCCAGTCGGTAACAATCATACCATCCCAGTTTAAGTCCTCTTTCAGCCATTGTGTCAATAGTTCGTAGTTGGCATGGAAGGGTAGACCATTATTCATTCCCGAGTTCACCATTACCGAAAGTGCTCCCGAGTTGATGGCTTCTAAGAAAGGTGCAAAATGTTTCTCGCGCATATCCTGGTCGGTGATTGACGATGGTGTGCGGTCTTTTCCTGATACAGGTACACCATATCCCATATAGTGCTTCATACAAGCAGCTACATTATTGTTGCCAATATTGTTGGGGTCGTTGCCTTGAAAACCCAGAACCGACTCACGTCCCATCTCAGCATTCAAGTAGCTGTCTTCACCAAAGCTTTCCCACATACGAGGCCAGCGAGGATCTCTTCCCAAATCGACTACAGGAGCATATACCCAAGGAATACTTCCTGCTTTAGTTTCATAAGCCGATATTTCCGATCCTCTACGTGTAAGTGCACGATTAAAGGTAGCTCCCATATTTACCTCTTGCGGAAACATGGTACCATCGAGTGTATAAGTCGTACCATGTATTTGGTCTACGCCATAAACACAAGGTATCCCTATCTCTTTCATCGATTTGTCCTGAATGCGCTTAATAATTTCTTGCCATTTCTGAGTCGATTGAGCTACGCTATTAGGCACATTAAGGATTGACCCTACTTTATATTTCCCAATTACAGAGTCGAGCATTGCTTCATCAATCACAAAGCCTTTGGCATTTTCGATTTCCATGATGCGCATATAAAGTTGCATCATTACATCTTGCGAAGGCATCTCTTTGCCCAATTTAAACTCTTTTTCTAGTTTGTACTCTTTTACTATTTTCTTTAAATCGTCTACTGTCATAGTTTGCGGATTAAGGCCCGCAAACGGATTCGCTCTTTTCTGTAAAAGGTCAATCGTTAGTTCACACATTTGACCAATCTTCTCGTCGAGCGTCATTTTGTTTAACAGTGTTTCAATTTGCTTTTCCATTTTCTCATTGCGAGGAATAGCAGGAGTTATTGCTGTTTGTGCTATAGAGGTAGCTAGCCATCCTGTAAGCACGAATGATAAGATTAATTTTTTATTCATGGTGTTATTTTAATGATTTACAAAGGATATCTTTCATGTTTGATGCATGTAAAGATACCCTTTCTATGTTAATTTTTATCTTTTTAGCAGGCTTATTGGTTGTTGAAATCCTTTCACACAGTTTGTTTTGACTTCCGAACTTGCCGCATGTGATGCTAAGTTGGCTTTAATGTCGCGTGAAGAAGCGCCAATCAAGAATTGATAGTCGCCTTCTGTAACTACCCACGACGATGCTGACTCATCATAAGAGGCTAAGTCGGGAGCATTTACTTGCAGTAGAACAGTTGTCGATTCACCCGGTTGAAGCTCATCTGTTTTAGCAAACGCTTTTAACTCCTTTTCGGGTTTGTTCATCCCTTTTGCATCGGGTGCAGTTACATAAAGTTGTACCACCTCCTTTCCTGCAATCTTCCCTGTGTTTTTTACATCTACCGTTACCGTATATACATCATTGTTATTGGCTATGGTTGGGTTGCTATATTCAAAATCGGTGTACGATAATCCATATCCAAAAGGATATGAAACAGGCTTGTTGAAGCTATCGAAATAGCGATAACCCACATAGATATCTTCTTCGTAATTGGTGAAATCTACATTTCTAATTTCACCCTTCTTATCGCTTTTGTCAGCAATGTCGATATTTGCCACCATATCAATAGGGAAGTTATTGGATGATGCAGCGTCTTCGAACTTCACAGGAAATGTCATCGTTAGTTTCCCCGAAGGTGAAACCTTACCACTCAATACGTCAATTACGCTATTCCCTCCCTCTTGTCCAGCTTGCCAAGCACAAAGAATTGCATCAGGTTGGTTTTTCCATGATTCAGTTTCGATAGCGCCTCCTACATTCAATACCACTACAACCGGTTTTCCTGCTTTACGAAATGCACTGCTTACCGATTGCAGCATCTGTTGCTCTTCTTTGCTTAAATAGAAATCAGATGAGGCTCTGTCTAAAAACTCACCCGACATGCGGCCTAAAGTAATAAGCGCCATATCGGCCGAAGCAGCTTGATTGTTTATTTGTTCTGTTGTAAGCACCATCTCGGTTGGGAGTGGTGTAGGCATAAACATAGCATACTTGTTGTTTGCATCCGGTGCGTTCTTTTCCTTTTCTTCGGCAATATACTGTTCGTAACTGTTCTTTAAAGATTCGTCTACATTGTATCCTGCATTTTTCAATCCGTCCAACAGTGAAACCGTATAGGCTCTGTTTACATTGCCCGATCCTGTACCACCAGCAATGAAATCGTATGAAGTACAACCAAAGAGTGCCACATTTTTTACATCGCTGTTCAAAGGAAGTGCTTGATTGTCATTTTTCAATAATACCATACCCTCAGTCGCCGATTGTCGAGTTACCTCAGCATTTGCCTTCAGATCAGGATTGTTCGAGAATTTATATCCTTTGTAGTTGGGTGATTTTAATATCAGCTTGAGGATTCGTCTTACGTTTCTATCGAGTGTTTCTTCGCTCAAGCGTCCCTCTTTTACGCCTACCATTATATCTTCAAATTGAACATCCGTACCAGGCTGAAGCATATCGTTGCCAGCTTCCATCTGTGCTACAGCATCTTTTCCGCCAAACCAGTCAGTCATTACCATCCCTTTATATCCCCACTCATCGCGCAAAATAGTAGTGAGTAACTCTGCATCTTCAGATGCATAATCACCATTTACGTAATTGTATGATGACATTACTGTCCATGGTTCCGACTCTTTCATTGTAATTTCGAAACCTTTTAAGTAGATTTCTCGCAAGGCGCGTGGCGAAAGACGAGCATCATTGGCCATTCGGTTAGTCTCTTGATTGTTCACCGCAAAGTGTTTAATCGAAGTACCTACACCATTGCTTTGAATGCCGCGAACATAAGCTGCTGCAATTTTTCCAGAAACAACGGGATCTTCTGAGTAATACTCAAAATTGCGTCCACATAAAGGGTTACGATGAATATTGAGAGCTGGTGCCAACAATACATCGGCCCCATATTCTAATACTTCGTTGCCGATAGCCTTACCTACATTTTCGACCAACTCCTGGTTCCAAGTAGAAGCCAATAGAGTGCCTATAGGAAAATGGGTACAGTAGTAAGTGGCTGAATCGCCTTCGCGTGTAGGGTTTATGCGTAAACCAGCAGGCCCATCTGCCAATACTACAGCTGGTATACCCAGTCGTTCAATCGGGTAACTTGTTCCTGCAGCTCCAGGAAGTAAGTTTTTTGTTTCACCAATCACAGCACTATCGCCCGAGAATCCAGCCATTCCGGTACCTACTACAAAGTGCGCTTTTTCTTCCAAAGTCATGGCAGCGATTACATCGTCTAGTGTAGCTTTACCCAGTTGTGGCACTTTAGGACCACATGCCATAATAGTTGATGCTGCTATAACCATGGTGAATAGTAATTTTTTCATAATACTAAATATTGTAGTTAAATTGAGTATGATTAATAAAGCCTTGTTTAGGCAGTTTTTTGTTTAAATAGTAGTGGAGTAAACTCAGTAAGATAGATACGCCAGTTTTTCCAAATATGTCCATCCTCTGTTTCTAAATAAGTGTAAGGATAACCTTTTTCATCGAGAAGTTTGCGATAGTCATTGTTGGCTTGATACAAGAAATCTTTGTTACCAATAGCAATCCAGTAGAGTGCGGGCTTTTTATCGAATTGAGTTTTTAGTTTGGTTTCAAGGTTATCGTAAACTGGCGATGTAACTCCTTGGTTGGGTAGAATAGCGGCCGAGAATAGTCCGATATAGTCGAACATGTCGGGATATTGTTTAGAGATATGCAAAGAGTGATATCCGCCCATAGACAGACCGGCAATCGCTCTTCCCGATTTACTTTTTACAGTACGGAAGTTGTTGTCTACAAAATCTACTACTTCGGGGAAAGCTAATTCGAAAGAACCTTCCATGGTTTTGGGCAACTGCATGCTGGGAGCTGTCATGCCCAATGATGATTCACCTGGGGCAGCTTCTAATGCAGCATTTCCATTCGTCATCACTACAATCATTGGTTCGGCTTTGCCTTGAGCAATAAGGTTGTCAAGAATTTGCGAGCTGCGACCTAACGCCATCCAAGCCTCTTCGTCGCCACCCATACCATGTAGTAGATATAGAACTGGATAGTTTTTGCTGCTAGTTTCGTATCCTGCTGGTGTATAAACAGTCAAACGGCGATCGATGCCTAGTTGAGGACTGTTATACCACATGCGCGATACTGTGCCGTGTGGCACTTTGTTTACTTTGTAAAGGTCGGCTCTTTCGCCACCTACGATAAATACATTGGTAGTAGATGCAACGTCACGAATGGAGTACACATTGCTAGGATCCATCATTTTTAGATCATTTACAAGGAATGAGTAGCTATATAGTTCAGGACTCAGTGGGGTAGGAGTGGTAAACTCCCAAATGCCATCTTTGCCTAATGTTAGATCGGCTACGCCTGGTCCATCAAATTCTCCATACGGAGTCTGTATTTTTTGAGTAGGCAAGAAGTCACCTGTAATCTGAACTTTCATATTGTCAGGTGCTTTTAAGCGGAAAGTCACAGTATTGTCACTGTTGATTTCGGGTGATACGATGGGTGCACCTCCCCAAAGTGCTTGTTGTGCGAATGATAATGTACAAAGCAATAAAGCTACTGTAAGTGTTGATAATCTTTTCATATTCGTTTTTTATAGTTATTTGCGATTGGGTTTTAGCGGTATTCAGTGATCGTTATGTAAATTGGGGTGAGTCCATAACCTAATGGATTATAGTCCATCACCTCATTTACTTTTGTCCATTACCTAATGGACCTATTTAGTTTCTATCACTAAAGATACCACAAAGCTTGATCACATAATGTTATTTTAAAATATTATTGATGCAAATAAAATTATTTGCCAAAGTTGCGGCTTACAAAAGGTAGGCAGTTGTAGAGTGCCGAATGCCAATACTCCCAAGTATGTCCTCCATCGCGTACGCGAAATTGACAAGGAATCTGAGCTTGACGCATGGCTTGTGTAAACTCAATATTACAATCGAGTAAGAAATCATCATCACCACAATCAACAAACCACTTTACTGATCTGAGCTTGTTTTTACGTGCTTCATCTGCCTCCGCTACATAGTTTACGCAGCTGTTTTCGATAACCGATTTGGTAAGTAAAGCCATCTTGTCGTCGGGATTTTGCGAAGGCACAGCACCTATTTCGGGAATCGACATTAATGCACTCATAGCGTAAGCAGTACAATACATATCGGCATAACGTTGTGCATAGCTTGTGGCTCCACCACCACCCATTGACAAACCTGCAATAGCACGATTCGATTTATCGCCTACAATGCGATAGCTCTTTTCAATATGTGGTAAGAACTCTTTGTAGAAGAAGTCCTCGTAAGCCCAACCTGGCATATTAAAATATCCGTTCCAAGCACCGGTATATATATTGCCTCCTGCATTAGGAGTGACAATAACCATTTCGTCAGCCTCTCCCGATTCTACTAGTTGATCCATCACATCTTTTAGATGTCCTCTTTCTGACCAACCTCTATTGGTATCGAGCATTCCATGTAATAAATAGAGTACCGGATATTTTTTGTTGGCATCTACCTCGTAACTTTTTGGTAAGAACACGTCATAAGCACGATAATCGTTTAGAATTTCGCTGTGCAGGCTATCGGTTACTACCTTGCTTTGCGGCCCCCATCCGGGGAATTGTGCATGGGCCGTCATTAGCGTGCATGCTGCCATTAGTGTAAGTGCAATCTTTTTCATAATGTTTTAATTTATATCTAATAATTGGATGCTCTTTTTTGTTGATGTTGTTTCCTGATTCCCCTTATAGCCATCAACACAACTACGAGGGGATATCTTTTTAGCTAAAAAATAACTTTTAATTATTGAAAAACTTCACCCAATTGAGATACAATTTTTGGTGTACACGCTTTCCAGAATGTCCAGTCGTGTGCGCCATCTCTTTCTATGTAATTGTTTGTGATTCCCATTCCATCGAGTGCCCCTTTGAAGTATTGAGCCGACTCATACAAAAAATCGCTTTTACCAATTTCTATTGTAATGCCTGGTAGTTGTGTGTTGCTTGCAGCTGCTGCACCATATAGGTCGTACAGGTTAGGAGTGCCGTCTATATAGGTAGCAGGGCTACAAGCATACACATAACAAAACATTTCTGGGTGTAAACCACCATAATAAAGTGATCCGTAACCTCCCATCGACAATCCACCAATTGCTCTATGCGCTCTATCGGCTTGCACTTTATAAGTTGATTCTACCGTTGGTAGAAATTCATCGAAGAAGTAAGTCATATATTGCGCATCACCCTGGTATCCATTGCAATAGAATAGGTTCTTCCCATTCACAGTGCAGTTTGGCATGATTACAATCATCTCGGGAGCTGTTTCCGCTGCCACTGCTGCAGCTATTTGTGTATCAATTTTTCCACCGGTCAACCAATCGTTGTTTCCTCCATCGGCGCCATGTAGTAGATATAATACAGGGAAAGTTTTTACTCCATCCCAACTTTGAGGTAGATAAACAGAGTACTTCATCTCCATGCCTAATACATTGCTGTTGATGGTTTGGTCGTTCAAAACCGTACCACTCGATACTACTTCGCTCGCAAACATGATATTGAAAGATCCTTTTTCGTTAGCTACATTTTGAGCAGTCAATGTGTTGAGCATACTTCCGCTAAACGAGTATAATGCCACTCCGTTGGCATCTTCGGCAGTAGTGATATTGATAGTACCCGATGTAACATATTGTTTTACATTGTTCGCATCAGTAAAATACGTGCCACCTGCTATTTGGAAGTTATATTCGGGCATGTATACCACCCAGCCATTATCCATCATCCATGATTCGGTTGGATATCCAGCAATCGTATAGCTACCTACTAACTCTTTGAATGAAGCACCTGCTTTGTTCACTGCATACATTTCGCAAACTTCTACACCATTAGGATCTGAAATAGTGATGGCATATTTCGTTAGTTCTGGGTATGCGTTATTGTCGGCATCAATTACAGGATTCTCGACAATCGATACAGTATAACCGCTAGCTTCAGGATCGTCTTCGCCTATTTCGAAATCTATATTTCCCGAATAAAGTGCTTTTAAGTTGTTGACTCCTTCTAATAAACTAATCAGAGTGATATTGTACTCTCCTTTATTGTTTATAGAAAGGGTGATATTGGTTTGTTGACTCAAAGGTATCTCCACGCCATTTGCAAAGAAGCGAGCTGCGAATGTTCCATCAGTAACAGCATCCGAATAATCATCAGTGCTTGAGGGTGAGTATTTGTAAGTTGCAGCAGGAAGAACCCACTCTTTAGTTCCGAAGGCAAGTTCAAGTACATTGGTTCCATCTGTCAATGTAGCTTCTACTTTTTTTACTCCTTTGCCTATTTTAGTGGTTTTCTGACTACCTACTTGATTCATTCTATATGTGTCGAGAGCATATTTCCCGGTCATACTGTCTGTACTGTCGTTGCACGATGTCAAAACCAGCAAGAGTGACCATATCATTGTTTTTAGTATATTTTTCATTGTCTGCTCATTTAAATTTAAGTGATTTATTTTTCATTATTCACCTTCAGCTTCGGATACGCTCCAACCTGGATTTTGATTGATATTGCTATTCAATAATATTTCGGTAGCTGGGATTGGTAATCGATCATGTTTTCCTGCCACAAAACCTGCTGTTGGAGTGCTATACTCTACACTTGTGCTACCATCCATATTTAAGCACATTACCTCTTTGCCTTGATTGGCTAGTACTGTTGCAGCATCTCCCCAACGCACTAAATCGATAAAGCGTGTACCTTCAAAACATAATTCAAAGCGACGCTCTTGCTTGATGTCGTTTAATGTTACAGCAGTTAAATCGCTCAATTGTGCACGTTGTCTTACTTGATTGATGTATCTTAATGATTTAGCATTGTCTGTCTCTAAATTGGCTTCGGCTGCTAGTAGTAGTACCTCGGCATAACGCATAAATCTCCAGTTAGTGCTTACCAATACATTCCATCCACCCATATTGGTGATAACTTCATTATGCATACCACGCATTTTCCAATTAAAGTAGCCCTCATTGCCGTGCATAATGCTAGTTATGGATAGTCCCATTTCATTGCGCAAGAAGTCTATAGTTTTAATTGAATTATCGAGTCTATAATCATTTCCACCCCCTGCTTTGTTGTGCAATTTGAATGCATCATAAAGATTTTTTCTCGGATTGAAGAATCCGTATCCATCTGTTACATCGCTATATTCGGGCTTGATAGTCGAAAAGCTTAACTTATCGGCACGCCATCCTCTCCACATGTGAACATAAGTAATGAAACTCCAAGCTGTGTTAGGGTCGCCAACCTGGTTATTCTCTAAAACCGATTCAGAGCAGAACTCTCCTTCTAGTTTAAGTAAATTTCCATAGTTGCCTTGATAGAGAGCATAAAGGTTAGAGTTGATAACCTGTTCGAATGCTTTTGCCGCTTCGGTTTTGTTACCTTCGAACAACAATGACTTTCCATAAAAGGCATAAGCAGTTTCTTTGGTTATACGAATAACAGTGGTTTTGTCATCTTGCGATTTTTTAGAAGGCAGTATATTCATATCAATAGCCGTTTTAAAATCGGTTGATGCTTGTCTTAAAAGTGCACCAGGCTCACTATTACCTTGTGCGTACTCTCCTGTCGATAAAATATGATCGACCAATGGGGCAGTTCCCCAAAGAGATCCTAAATATAAATTGGCCCATCCACGAAAGAAGTAAGCTTCGGCCACACAACGTTTGCGTATCTCAGTATCGGGCACAACACGTTCAATCACAAGATTGGCATTGTAAATGATGGTATATAGTGAGCTGAATGTGTTTTTAATCGTTGAATTGTCCGTTCCATATCTATACTCATTGATGTTTTGAGCATCTACTACGTCGCCACGAGTGGCACCTCCACACCAGACGTCATCTCCCAACATGTCGAGCATGAAGAATATCTCTGCACTGGCACTATTCCAGGCGCTATAAACCGTAACAACTGCTTGCTGTGCATCGTTGTCAGTTTTATAAAAATTCTCCTCTCCTCCATAGTTACCTTTTTTTTGAATATCCAATTCGTGAAGGCATGAGCTAAATAGAATGCTAGTAGCTAATATGGAGATTGCATATATTTTGAATTTCATAAGTCTTTCTATTATTAATGATTTACTATAATGTTAGAATGTAATATTAAGGCCTGCAACTACCTTCTTAGATATAGGATATCCGCCTACGTCAATACCTTGGGCATTTCCTGTACCTGCTGATATTTCAGGATCCATACCTGGGTATTTAGTGAAAGTAAAGAAGTCTTCGAGCGAGCAGTAAATACGAAGATTGTTGACACATACTTTTCGTAACCATTTGGGTGGGAACATATAGCCCAATTGTATTTGTTTAATTTTGAAATATGAGCCATCATAAACCATTGCATCAGAATATAAGTACTCTCCTAAGTTAGCATTGGCACCAGGTTTGGTTGCAGTAGAATTATCAGCTCCAGCAATCCAGCGATTATCATAGAATACCTCTTTTATACGGTTTGACGATAACTTGTCGGGCATTTGTAGGCACATGAAAATATCGTTGCCACTAGCTCCTGTTCCAAATACAGTTAAATCGAAACCTTTGTAACTAGCCGACAATGTAATACCATAAGTTAGTTTTGGAATAGCACATCCTAGATATGTTTTATCGTCATCAGTTAGTTCATTGTCTCCATCAATATCTTTCATCACAGGTATTCCGGTTTCTTGATCAATATGATCTAACTTATAGCCATAGAAGTACCATACAGGTTGGCCGCTTTCGAAAGCCGATACTGTTTTATTGGCAAAACTATATCCGTTCATTCGAGTGATAGAGGGATGAAGGTAAGTCACCTTATTTTTTAGAGTCGACAAGTTGGCGCGAATATTATAGTTGAAGTCTTTTATATTATTTCTCCATCCTAATTCGAACTCGAATCCTTTATTTTCTACGTTACCAGCATTAAGCGGAGAGGCTGTACCACCTACAATGAGTGACGGAACAACTCCGTTGACTAATAAACCTTCAGTTTTTTTCATGAAATAGTCCATACTAAATGTTAGACTACCTTTGAGGAAGCGTGCATCGATACCAATATTGTTTTGTGTAGAGGTTTCCCATTTAAGGTCGTCATTTCCCATTGTTCCTGGCAACGCACCATATATATAATCATATGGGGCACCCGATAAAAATGGATAAAGTCCATTAGAGGCCATATCATTAGAATATGCATATCCGCTGAGTGCTGCGATACTACCATTTTTACCCCAACTATAGCGTAGTTTCAAATTTGATAACCAGTTGAGGCTATTTTCCATGAATGCTTCTTTGGTTATATCCCATCCAAGTGAAAAGGCTGGGAAATACCCCCATCGATTATTTTTGGGAAGTTTAGAAAGGTCGTATGCATCGGCACGCAGTGAAACCTGTCCCATATATTTATCTTTGAAAGTATAGCCTAGTCGGCCGAAGTAAGAAAGTTGCGTGTTGACTCCTGTACCACCACTAACTCCTTTGGTTGCAGCTGATAGACCATAATTGAGGTCGCCAAAGCCATATACGTCATCTTTTTGAACTGCATCCCCAATTTCATCATTTCCACTGAAACTACCAGTGGTGTAATTGGATGTTGATTTCGAAAAAGACATACCCACCATGGCAGTTACGTCATGAATGTTAGCGAAAGTTTGATGATAGTTAGCGAAGTTTTCCCATTGATAATAGATACTGTTTCCTGTAGTTGCACTGATACCTATGTACTTTTGATTGTTTGTGCTAGAAGCATAGTATTTATGATTGTAGCTTGGATTATGGTAGCTAGATAGACGATATCCAAAACGAGAGATAATAGTAAGTGGTTTAATTGGATTTAACTCGCCAAACGCTGCTCCGCTTACATTGAAACCTGTGGATTTTCCTGTTGTTGAATTGCGCATAATCATAGGGTGAACTTGCTCTGAGTCATAGAAACTCGATATTGCGTAGTAGTCACCATTCTCATCTTGCATTAACGTTTTCCCTATTGCCAATAGTTCTTTCATGTGTGCAGGAAGTTTATCGGGACTAATTGTATTAGGAGTCAATGGATCGAGTTGCATTACTGCAGACATCATATTGCCATATGTACCTGTAGAACTAACCGCTTTTGATTCATAATACTCTATTTGATTACTTGTGCCTACCTTTAGCCATGGATTCACTTTGTAGTCTACATTAATAGTTCCTGTCAATCGTTCGTAAGTGTCTTTATTTCCAGTAACGATACCATCGTTGTGAAGATAGGTCAATGAAAGATAATAGGTTCCTCGATCGCTAGCACCTTGCAACGCTAAGTTGTGTTTCTGAACGAATGAGTTTTTAAATGCTATTTTACTCCAATCGGTATTAGTTACTCCATCCCAACCCTTTTGATACACTTCTGTCATGCCATGCAATATATTAGCCTCTGTTTGATAGTCAATATATTGTTCTGCATTCAATAGTTTGGGCATGTGAGCCAAATTTTGCGAAGTTAATTGAAAGTCGTAAGTGATAGAACCATTATTGTTTGCCCCCAACTTACCGCGCTTAGTTGTAACCAGCACTACGCCGTTGCCTGCTTGTGCTCCATAAATAGCAGCTGAAGCAGCATCTTTCAACACTTCGATAGATTCAATATCATTAGGATCGATACCGCTAATATTGGCTAGGCGTACACCGTCTACTACATATAGCGGCGACATGTCTACATTCGAACTATAACCACGTACACGTATAGCTGGTGCACTGCCAGGAGCGCCTGATGTGGATACAACTTGCACCCCCGCAGTTTTACCTTGCAATGCTTGTTGAACATTGCTGATAGAACGGTTCTGCATATCCTCTGATTTTACTTGTGATATAGCACCAGTAACTGAGCTTTTCTTTTGTATGCCATATCCTACTACAACAACTTCTTCAAGAGCTTTTACATCTTCCGTAAGTACAACGTTTATTGTGTTGCTATTTACCGTTTTCTCTTGCGTAATATATCCAATATATGAGAAGACAATCGTAGCTCCTTTTGGGGCTGAAATTGAATAATTTCCATCAAGATCGGTTATAGCACCATTGGTGGTTCCTTTTTCCAAAACGCTTACGCCAATCATTGGCTCGTTGAAGGTATCAACGACCTTTCCTGTGATCTTCATCAAATTCTGTGCCAATACAATAGGCACACAAATCCATAATAGAAGTACAGAAAACAGCAGCTTTTTTACTGCATTGTGTTGCATAATTCTTTCCATTAGTTTTTAATTAGATTATTGTTAATAAAGAGGTTTTTAAAGGTTAACGGTGTTATATGTGTTAGAATCCTCTGACAGGAAAGGCCATTACTACGTCGAGTAGTTCTTTGTCGTGATTATATTTTACCTTACAATCATTATCAAAAAACATGGTAGCACCCTCTTCTGCAACAAAAGGCTTCCATTCGGGGAGTTCGTTTGTATTTGGGTTGCCGCTTCGTGCAAAATTGATCCATGCATTGCTCATTTTATCTCCTAATATTTGTGCTTCTCTGCAACCTCCAGTCATGGAAGCATGTCTTTTTACATTGTCAAAAACAAAAGGAATTTCCATGCAGTGCGTGCTTCTAAGCATTCCATCCATAATGGGCGACTCCCAAGTGAATAGATACATGTATACGGGTGCCCCTTGTTGTGCCGCTTTTAGCTTGGCTTGCTCTACTGCACCAGGACGAAAGATGAAATCAACATCTACTAAATCTTTGGGTTGATAGTTGGGATATGCTTTCTCAAATGCTTTTAGAAAATCGTTAGTGCGGTTACCATATTTTTTCTGAACGATCTCTTTAGCTTGTTCTTTCGTTAAGCTACGGAAGGGTGGATAGTAAGTACTAGCTGTAAACTCATGGATAGTACTTCCTATCATTAAAGGAATGTCTTTACTTTGTTGGGGAGCTACAGGATCGAAAGGCTGTGAAGGAAGTATAAAACCATCTACTGTAGGTGCCCATCCGAATATAAATGAGTATATTCCATCTTTTTCGGCCTCTTTGCGAACCTTCTCAACTGCCTTTTCACTGGCAGCAAGCAGCTTTTCGTAAGACATCGTTTGAAGTTCGTCAATTTGTGAGGGTTGTAGTCCTAATTCTTCGACTAAAGCACTGCCAATTCTTCTTGAATATTTCGATTCCATGGTTCTAAGCATCGATCCACTTTGTACGATGGCCTTGTGATATAAACCTTTTGCCGATGGTGTTGCAAGGAGTGTCGATACTTTTCCACCTCCACCTGATTGGCCGAAGATGGTTACATTCTGAGGATCGCCACCAAATGCTTCAATGTTACTGTTTATCCATTGTAGTGCTGCTACTATATCTAGTAACCCTGCATTTCCAGAAGTAGCATATTTGTCTCCATACGCCGAAAGATCTAAGAATCCTAATACGTTGAGGCGATGATTGAGTGTAACAACAACTACATCTCCTTTTTGAGCCAAATTAGTGCCATCATATGAGATTAGTTCCTGTCCCGATCCAGCTGAATAACCACCACCATGTAGCCAAACCATGACAGGACGTTTTTTAGTGCATTTTGTTCCGGGTGTCCATATATTCAAACGCATACAATTTTCATCAGCGTATCCATCATCCCAGTTAAATGCAAATGCATGTTCATCACTGTACCATCCCATGCGCCTTCCTTGTGGGCAAGTGGGACCATAAGCTCTACTACTTCTTATGCCTTCCCATTTATCAGCCTTAACGGGTGGCATAAAACGCTCGGCTTTGGCATAAGGTATTCCTTTATAAATATGTATGCCATTTTCTAAATATCCGGCAACTAATCCCGATTCAGTATTGGCGATGGCCGTTTCAGAGGTAGCTGTAATTTGGCATGTGTCAATGAGGTCAGTTTTCTTTTCTATCTTGTTGGTACCAATACATGATGCAAGAAGAATTGTCGAAGTTGTCAATACAGATAACAATAATGTTTTCATATAAGTATATTAGCTTGATGGTTAACAATTGCAATATTAGCTGCTTTAAATGGTAGCTACTTGTTGAATTGTCCAAACATCTTTCTCTTATGTTCATTATTGCTTTTCTAGGTGTTCAAACTTTTGTCTATTTGTTCAAATGCCCTTATAAATGCGGTGTGTAGGCTGTTCTAATAAGAATTTAATTGTTATTTTCGCACTGATTAAATAGCTAACACGAAACATAAAATTCGGTCTGTTAACTATTATATTGCTCCGTTCACAAGCATATGTTTATAGTTGTTTATGGAGTTGATGGAATGGATTTAATAAACTAACTACATGAAAGTACACCTCATTGCAATAATTATATTATTATTGACAGCTTGCCAATCAAACTCATCTGTTGAACCGGTGAACAGTAATCGTATGGAGAGCCCCATAATAACTAATTACCTCTCTAACCAAAAAGTGTCATCGTTTGCAGAGTGTTCTCAAGGTCAAATGTGGATTGGTACATTTAGAGGACTCAATAAATATAATGTACACGAATATCATCAATACTACTGTACTGATGATTCGCTAGATCTTCCCGATAATCAAATCAATGACATTTTCCGTGATTCGCAAGGACGCTTGTGGATAGCTACGGTTAATGGTGTATGTTTATACACCGATAAAGACAACTTTCACCATATACCCATAAATCACGCCAATAAAAATATTCTGCAAATATTGGAGAATAAAGAGGGAACTCTTTTTTTTAATATGATACATCAACTTTCTGTGTATAATCAAGCAACTGATGAAATGCAGATGATAATAGATGTTTTCGATCCACAGCATACTTTCAATCAACAATGCTTCGTGGATCAGAGTAACAAGTTGTGGGCTGCTAATCCTCTCTCTTTACGTTGCTATGATTCATCAACTATGTTTCTTGAAGATTCGATTCCCATTACCAATTATCCCAACTATTTTTATTTACAGAGCAATGGTATGCTTTGGCTTACGGGAAATCATCAAATAGCGTTGTTCGATACACGTGGACGTAAGCTAGCCCCAACACCAAAAGCAATACAAAATCACCCATTGCTATTGGGTGCAAATATCAATTATATACATCCTTATGGTACCAATAGTTTACTATTAAATACCGAACGAAGAGGTCTGTTTCTATATAATTATATTGACGAATCTGTGATTCATCAAGACGAAAATGGCTTTCCTTTTGAAGCACCCCGATTTAAAATAAGTAAGATGTTTACAGATTCGCAGAAGAACCTGTGGATAGGATCTGTCGATCAGGGGTATACGGTACGTTATAGCTATAAAGAACGCTTCAATACAAACAATTATTTAAATTCTTCTTTTAAAAATAAATCGGTTGTTTCGGTAGCCGTCGATAAGCAAAACAACCTATGGATTGCTACACTTACTGATGGCCTTTTTGTGTATAATGCAGAAACGGGTAGGGTGGAGAAAATTGATATGCAAAAGCTTTTTAAACAGCAATCGCTCGATGGAACGGATATAAGTAAGATATTTGTAGATGGCGAAAATAATATTTGGTTAGCTTCTACTCTCAGCAAGGTTTTAAAATGCAAATATATTGGTGGTGATTTAGTGAGTGAATCTATTCATGACATTTTTTATCCAATGTCGCTTACTCAAGATAGTATGGGTACTATATGGGTGGGCACCTGTAGCTTCACATTATTTGCAATGAAACGGGGTGAGGATGAGTTTTCGCCTGTTTACCCAATGTCGCCAATGGGAACTTTCATCCCCGGGTTATTGCCGTTTGAGAATGGAAAACTATGGATGACTGCGTTTTTGTCTACTATTAAAGAGATTGATTGTGTTACTTGGGAAGCAAGTGATGTCCCTTTTAACGATGAAGACTGGAATAACTGCATTAAGCGCTCGGTATTCATTCCAACGGCTATCTTTAAAGATAGCCGCAATGATATTTGGATTGGCACAGTGAGCAATGGACTCATGCATTACTCTCACCTTTCGGGTAAACTAGAAACTGTGGAGGGTATTCCTTGCCAAGATATCTCTAGCATCGAGGAGGATGCCATGGGCAATATTTGGGTAGGTACACAATATGGATTAAGCAAATATGATTGCACGGTACATAAATTTACTAACTATTTTGCTGCAGATGGTATTGGAGGCAATCAATTTTATGATCGCTCCTCATGCAGAATGGCCGATGGGACGCTAGTTTTTGGTGGTACGCATGGCTTAACCTTTTTCAATCCTATTGATGTGGGCACAAAGCGTAACATTCCTTTGCTTTTCGAAGATTTGAAAATTCATAATCGTCTGGCACGACCACAAGACGGGGAGCATATAAATCAACATCTCTCTTTTGGGCCCGATATCCATTTAAAATACAATGAGAATAGTTTTAGTATCTCATTTACTGCACTCGACTATTGCGAACATGAACGTGTGCACTATTACTATAAGATGGACAATTATGATAAATATTGGATTGATGCTCGCAATAATAGAGAGGCATATTATGCCAATTTACCGGCAGGTACCTATACTTTTAAGGTGAAAATAACCAATAATGATCAAAGTATTGTTGAAACAGAAAACTCCATACGTATCGTTATTAAACCAGCACCGTGGAATACTTGGTGGGCATGGTGTTGTTATCTGTTGCTTGCTTGTATCATATTGGCATTATTTATTCGTTTCAGACTTCGCATTAAACAGGAAAGGGCTGCCGCTCAAAGAACTGAAATGGAAAAAGAGCAAGAGCAACGTGTAAATAAGATGAATATGAATTTTTTTGCCAATGTTTCGCACGAGTTTAGAACACCACTTACCATGATTTCGGGACCCGTCACTCAATTGTGTAATAACGAAGATATGGCTGATGGAGATAAACACTTGCTAAATATTGTCCAGCGGAGTGTATCAAGGATGTTGCGATTAGTGAATCAATTGATGGATTTTAATAAGCTCGAAGAGGATACTTTAAAGTTGCAAGTTGTACGTACTGATATTATTGCCCAATTGCAACATGTGATAGATATATTTCGTGTTAATGCTGCCGACAAGGGAATAACGATTCAAACATTAGGTTTGGAAGATACTTTTTTGATGTGGCTTGATGTAGATAAACTAGATAAGATTGTTGGAAATCTTTTATCGAATGCTATGAAGTTTACACCCCGCGGAGGCAAAATAGATATTTCATTCGATGTAGAGGGGCAATTTGTAAAGATTGTTATTGCCGATTCGGGTGCAGGTATTCCTGAAGATCAGCAAGAAAGAATATTTGAAAGATACTATCAGTTGAATAATCAGGATGAGGGAACTTATAATTGGGGTACGGGTATTGGACTCTACTATGCACGTCGATTGGCCATTCTCCATCATGGGTCGTTGAAAGCCACTCATCGTCAAGATGGCGCTTCGGGGGCTGTATTTATATTGCTGATTTCGCTTGATGAACAGTTATATACTCCCGAAGAACGTATGGCATTGCATGAGGAGCAGACTGTTCTATTCCCGCTAAACAAAAAGCTACCAACTCACGACGATTTAAGTGTGCCCGATCAGCAAGAGAAACAGACGATTTTGGTTGTTGATGATGATACAGAAGTTTCGCACTATCTGGCAACTCTTTTGTCGCCTTATTATAGGGTTGTGGCACGATTTGACGTGGATGGAGCATTTAAAGCCGCTTGTGAGGAATCTCCCGACTTGATATTGAGTGATGTTGTAATGCCTGGAAAGAGTGGGTATGAACTAAGCCGCCAAGTCAAGGAGGATTTGCAATTATGTCATATACCTATTATTTTGTTGACAGCCAAGACAACCGTTGATAACCAGGTTGAAGGATTAAACTCAGGTGCCGATGCATATGTGACTAAGCCTTTTGAGCCCAATTATCTTTTGGCACTTATTCGCTCTCAATTGACTAACCGCGAAAAGGTACGAAATTTATTAGGGCAACTCACCCAGACCGATGCCATTGAAGAGAGTATCTTGTCGCCGCACGATAATGCATTTATGACTGAGCTTTATCAGCTCATGGAGAGTGAATTGTCGAACCCCGAACTCGATGTAGCGAGGATGACACAGCTGCTTAAAATATCGCGTACAAAATTTTATTACAAAGTAAAAGGGCTGACAGGTACGAATCCTAGTGTTTTCTTTAAAACCTATAAACTAAACCGCGCTTCAGAACTGATGAAGGAAGGTAAATACACCATCTCCGAGATTGCCGATATGACTGGTTTCAACACGCTATCACATTTCTCAACAAGCTTTAAAAAGCAATTTGGAGTAACGCCAAGCGATTATGGTAAGGGTTGAGCATTGTTTGTTTCGAAGGCAAATTTTATTATTTACCCTATCTATAGTGTCGATTGGTATTTTCATTTAATGCAAGTATATTGAAAAAATAATAACAAGTCTATTTCGTTAAATATATATTTTCCTGTGTAAGCTTGATAGTTTTTGCAGACTTACTAATGCATCAGCAATGTCATAGCCTTCTATTTCTGTTCTTTCGAAGCATAGCATTCTAAATAGTAGAAAATACGAATCGTGATACCAACTCTTGTCATTAGAGATTTCTTTATATCCCAATATTCAGTTGCACCTAAATCAGGGAATAGAATAACGTTTTTGCCTTTAAGGATTTTGATATTTTCTTCACGGAAACATCCATTCTTTCCGCCAGTAGC
>CAMTOV010000035.1 GCA_947074235.1 uncultured Bacteroides sp.
TCTACTACTTTGATAGTGGGATGTTGTTGCAAGAACTCACGACACTGCATTAATGCAATGGGATGAGAGTTAACCTCTGTAATATCATTAATATTCTCGTTGGGTAGGCATACAAAGCAATGTGAGATACGTAGTTTGTATTCACCCAATATCTGTGCACCGCTTTGGCGTAGTAGTTCGTGGTTTTGAAGTAAGCTTCCTGCAATGGTGTTTTCAATAGCCAACATACCAATAGTTTGGCTATCTTGGCGGATGGCTTTAAAAACATCTTCGAAAGTGGCACAACAAAGCAACTCAATATCCTCTCCCTCGAAGAACTTATGTGCAGCAATATCGTGATAGGAACCAATTGTCCCTTGAATGGCAATCTTTTTCATTTCAATATGATGTGGTATAAAAAAATCCCGCATCCTAATATAGGAGCGGGATTTATATGTTTTACTTTCCTTTTTCAGTTCTTAAGTATCATTGTCACTTGATACATACAAACTCCCGCTCTACTTTGTTGCTAAAGTAAAAGTAAAAGAAGAAGTAATATGTATAAGTAAAAATATTCATGCTATAAATGCTTTCGCTTTTATGATTATGGCACAAAAGTAATACTTTTCTTTTAAATGCAAGCAAATAAGGACTTTTTTTATTGAATTAATTTGAATAGTGTGTCATTGTTGACGATTTGTTATTGAAGTTTATGTTTTATACAGTTTTTGAAAGAATAAAAAATGGCGAAGCTCACATGAAAGAGCTTCGCCATAATAATGTAAATGATTAAACTTTAAATTTAATTCTTAGTTAGAAGTAGGGTTTTGGGTTAATGTACCTGGATATGCATTGATTGCACTTTGTGGTATATAGTATGTTACTCTATAATCTGTAGCTGGAATATCCTCGAATTGGCTATGTGGTCCAGGATAGCAGCGGCTTAATGCTTCTCCATTACGGAATACATCGTAGCTTCTTTCTGCTTGATATGCCAATTCTAATTGACGCTCTTTGTCAATCAAATCTCCTGCATTGCTTGCGCTAAGCGATGAATAACCTCCTCCTACAATTGCACGTTCACGAATTGTATTCAGGTCTGTTAAAGCTCTACCATATTGTCCTTGTTTTGCCAATGCTTCTGCACGGTTCAAGTAAATCTCTCCCAAACGGCTGATGATAGGTGAGTGCAAATGTGAATCTTCACCTTCACGAGAACATTTAGTAATGTAGAATTGTGGATATACACGATTGAGGCTAATGTAGTTGTCAATAAAACCTGTATAAGTGTTTCCATCACTATGTTTGATTGAGTAGATTTCTTGAGCCTCATCGATAGGAGTCAATGTATAAGTGTCTTCACCTTCGGTGCAGGTAATAGAAGAACCATTGCGAGTGATATCAGCCTGCACATAGTTTAATGTAGTAGCTGTGCTTTGTTTAATAAAGCGGAATACCTCTTTTGCATTATCCCCTTTGGTGTAAGTAGGTTCGATAAATGCAGCACGTGCATCTACGATATTATACTTAGCAGGTCTCCAATCATTTCTTCCGGTTTCATTCAAAAGGTCGATGTATTTAGCGCTAGCATACATCTCACCCCAGCCCATACCGCCGATATTACCATACATACCACCAATGCCATAGTAATGGTCAAAGCCTGAATATTCAGAAGCTACACGCTTAATTGTAAAGATTGACTCTCTATTGTTTTCGGGTTTAAACGTGTTATATTTCATGAAGTCTTCGCGAGAAAGTAATGTGTACTTTTGTGAGTCAATTACTTTAGTCGCATACTCTTCGGCCATTTTAGCAAACTCAGTATTTGGGTTTGAATAAGTTCCGCTCATATACAAATAGACTCTCGAAAGCATAGCTTGTGCAGCCTCCTTTGATGCATAAGATGCACCGCTATTAATAGTCATCAATGATTCGGCTTTCTTCAAATCGCTAATCGCTTGTTCGTACACCTCTTTCACTGTAGAACGATCTGGTAACGACATGTTATTTACATCATCGGGAGTACCATTTACAATGGGTACACCTAGATTCTTATCTGGATTTTGGAAATAAGGACGTCCATAAGCGCGACATAGATAAAAATACATCATGCCTCTTACATAATAACATTCACCGATTTTATTGTCTACTTCAGCACTTTGCCCCTCTTCAATCATACTGATAATGTTTGAAGACTGTGCGATTGCTTTATATCCATAGTCCCAGAAGTTTTGTAGACGATAATTATTGGGTGTACGTGAGAATGAAATGAATTCATAGAACGCATCGGTAGAAGAACCACGAATCATCATGTTGTCTCCTGCATATTCACCACAACGGTGCATGGGGTCAGACCAGGTTTTCAATTGAGCATACACGCCGTTGAGCAACGCATCAAGAGAAGCGTTAGGGTCTTTTGTAATTTGTTCAGCTGACATCGAACCATAAGGAAGACGCTCAATGTCGCAAGCGGTCAGTGATGCCGCAGATAATAGTATTATAGCTAATTTTTTCATAAACTTTATTCAACGTTAAAAGGTTAAATTTACTCCAAACATGTATTTGCGTGTAGATGGATAAACAGCAGGTCCTGCAGTACCCATAACGGAACCACTGCTAGCTGGTATTTCAGGATCTACACCTGAGTAGTCTGTGACTGTAAATAAATTTTCGCCTGTGAAGTATACACGTAAGTTATTGATATGGTATTGAGATAACTTGAAGTTATATCCCAATGTCAACGAACGTAATTTTAAGAAATCGCTCTTTTCTAAATAACGAGATGAAGCAGAGTTGCCCTTATCTTGATTGTTATACTTAGCGATAGGGTGAGTTGCTACATCACCTGGTTTTTCCCAACGACTCCATCCTTTGTGTAGTTTCATTTGATTACGGTCGCTGTATGTTCCATCTGCATCATACTCTTGGCGAGAGTAGTTATAGATTTGTCCACCAACTGAATAACCAAATACAGCACCAAAGTCTAAGTTCTTCCACATTAAGTTAGTGCTAAAACCACCAAATATTTTAGGAGAAGCAACACCACACTTTTGATAAGTAGCACTTGAGTAGTTTGAAGTTGTAGTACGAGATGTTTCGTTTCCATTTGCATCAGTTTCTACTACATACCACAAAGGTGCACCATTATCTGGATTTACACCAGCCCACTCTTTAAGATAGTAGGTGTCTACTGCATAACCTGGATCTAAGATGCGTTGTGCAGTACCAGCAATACCGCTACCATCACTGATGATAACAGGTTTTACTACATAGCTACCATCCGTATCTTTTGTTTTATAAAGAGCCTCTAGCTTGTTGCTATTGTGACCTAGATTTACATCAACGCTCCATGTAAGGTCTTTTGTGCTTATGATATCACCACCCAATGAGATTTCAATCCCTTTATTTTTCATCTCACCAATGTTTTTCCAGATAGAAGTTACACCAATCAACCCTGTAACAGGTACAGCATATAGAATATTATCTGTTTTCTTGATGTAATAGTCGAAGTTGAAGCGAAGGCGATTGTTGAAGAATGCTGCATCTAAACCAACACCTGTAGTGTATGTTTTCTCCCAAGTAAGATCTTTGTTTCCAATTTGAGAAATCAATGCACCCGACTCTTCGTTATATCCTGATGATACTGAGTATAAATCGTATTGAGGATAAAGTGAACTTGGACGATTACCAACCGAACCATAAGAGGCGCGAACTTTAAGTACATCTACCCAATCGGCTTTAAACCACGACTCGTTTGTGATGTTCCAACCAGCACTGATCGAGAAGAAATTACCATACTTTTCATTGTCACCGAAGTTTGAAGCACCATCGCGACGGAAAGAGAATTGAGCTAAGTATCTATTGTCGTATGCATAGTTTGCATTGAATAAAACAGATTGTACTGCCCATTCAGAAATACCTCCTGATGCCACTTCTGGCTTGGTTGTTACGTCTAATATTTCAAATCCAGGGATGAATCCTGTACCTGCTGTGCTAACTGTTTTCCCCCAATAGTCGTTAAATTCGTATGCTACTAAACCGTTTAATGCATGTTTGCCAAATGACTTGTTGAAACGCAACATCTGATTGGTGTATCTACGTACTACTTCCGACATATATTCGCTAATACGACCATTAACACCTGAACCGCCATTTGAACGAGGATCTGTATAACCTGATGAAGTATAATTGATTACTTTATAGTTATTAACCGACGCAAAGGTCAACCAGTCAAAAATCTTAATGTCGAAATCCATATTACCCGAGAAATCGAAATTTCTAGATGAAGAGTGATTCCATTGTAAGTCGTATAGGTAGTTAGTGCTTGCATTGTTTACCCAGCCACTATAACGGTGAGGTACTAAATCGCCATTCTCATCATATGGGCTATCCCATGGAAGCATTGAGTACATAGATGTTACAGAGTATTGGGCATCTTTGATGTCTCTGCGAGAACCAGCGACAGCAGGACGAAGAGTTAACCATTTTAATGGTTTATATACCGTTTTCATTCTAAAGCTATAACGTGAGTAGTCATAACCTTTCACTGCTCCTTCTTCGTCATAGTATCCTAAAGATAAATAAGCTTGTAGATTTTCACTACCACCTGTAATAGATATGTTATAATCTTGTGTAAAACCGGTTTTTGTAGCTAAGTCCCACCAGTTGAAGTTGCTGTTGCGTAGATCTGAATTCCAACGAGGAAATTGAATTTCATCAGCGTTGGCATAAGAGCTATAATAATCATAAAGTTCTGCACCGTTCATCATTTCCAAGTTGCCGGTGTTGAGTTGGCTTGCACCCACCTTGGCTGATAGGTTAACAGTCATTTTCTCGGCCTTTGGGTTTTTAGTGGTTACTACAATAACACCATTAGCACCTTGCGAACCATAAATAGCGGTAGATGCAGCATCTTTTAATACTGTTATTGACTCAATATCTTCAGGATTTAACTGACCGGCACTCGATCCTACAATAACGCCATCTACTACCCAAAGTGGAGATGTAGTACCACTTAATGTTGCTTGTCCGCGAATAACCACAGCTCCTGCTGCTCCTGGTTGTCCTGAACCCGGAGCTACATATACTCCTGGTATTTTACCATTTAACATGTTCTCAACAGAAGGCGAAGTTACATCTTTCAGTTTATCACTTTTGATAGATTGTAGCGAACCTGTTAAACTCTCTTTTCTTTGAGTACTATATCCCACTACAATTACTTCATCCAATGATTTAGCATCTTCTTTTAAGATTACATTATATTGAGGAATACCAGGTGTAACCTTTAACTCATATGGCAAATAACCTATATAGCTAACAATAACTGTATTAGTTGTAACATCTAACGTAAATTCACCATCCAAATTGGTTACTGTACCATTGCCTTGGACTCCCTTTTCTACAACAGAAGCACCAATTAGCGGTTCGCCAAATTGATCTTTTACAATTCCTTTAATCACTTGTTGACGTTGTTGAGTAACAGACGCTACCTCATTTATCTCTTTTTTAGTGATTACAATTTGGCTTTCAACAATCTGGTATTGATAACCGGAACTTTTGAAAATGTTGTTTAAAACATCTTCAACAGATGCGTTATCCATGTTGATAGAAATCTTGCTGTTTAGGTTTACATTGTTGTCACTGTAAAAGCAACTGTATCCACTTTGCGACTCAATGTCTTTCAAAATAGACTCAATAGATGCATTGCTCTTTTTTAGAGAAATCTTTTGTGTTTGCTCACCTGCGTAGATGGGACTTGCTGTGATTAAGCTTGCAGCAAGCAGACATGCAAATTGCTTTTTCATTTTCCGCAATTGAAAAATCCTCTTTTTGTCGTTTTCGTTCATAAACTTACTTTTAGGTTGATAATAGGATTAATTATTTGGTTATGTATGAAATACCATCATCTGATTTAGAAAATGATAAATCGGTTTGTTTTGACATGATTGATAAAATAAGATCTAATGATTCATGATTTATAGAAAAGGTAAAGCGATAATGATTGGCTATGTCTTCGGGACATACGATTTTTTGTCCATACCATTTCTCTAATCTAGGGATAATCATTGATAACTTCTCATTTCTGAAAACTAGCTTCTTGCTTTCTCTCCATGCTACATAGTCATTGGCATCTACTTTTTCTATAGTTGATTCGTGGGTAATCTTTGAATATGACATCTTTTGATTTGGCAATAATATATGTTCATCGTTTTTTGCTTGATTGGTCACTACCTTTACTTTCCCGGTGAGCAAGGTTGTTTCCACTGTATTATCGCTATCATAACTATACACTTCGAAAGAGGTGCCCAAAGCCGTAATGTTTATAGTTTTTGTTTCAACAATGAAAGGTCTATTAACATCGGGAGCTATATTAAAGAAAGCTTGTCCTGATAAGTGTATGATGCGTTTGTCTTTAGCAAATTCTTTGGGGTAAGTGATTTTTGTTCCTGCATTGACTATTGCATATGATCCGTCGGAAAACATAATAGAATCCATATTCAGTCTTCCTATACTCGCCGTATACCAAAGCTCAGATGCAGGGGTGGGGCGGTTGAATATTATAATAGATAACGAACAACATGCAATGAATAAAGCAACAGATGCAGCTACAGAGTAATTTCTAAAGAAACTCTTGAAAGGAGAATATTCTCCATGTTTCTTTGCTTGAACCTTATCCCAAATTCGATATGCTCTATCTAAATCCTCATTTTCACTAAACGATTCTTCCCACTGTTTACACAGTAAATCATTTATTGATTTCGATTCATTTAGGGTAGAACGCTCTTTGATAGATAGCCCCTTGGTGAACAACTTCTTTATGATATCAATGCTAATCAATTTTAGTAATTATATATTTTAAGTGATTTATAATAACCTCTCTTAATATAAATACACTTAAATTTAATCTATCCCCCATGATAAAATAAAGTTTTTTTTAAAATAATCTAAATAAGTCTGCTGTGGAAGTGTAATGTCGTTCTATTTAATTATTAAATGATTGAATTTACCTTGTATTTTGTTTTAATTTTAGGGCTAAACCTACACAAAATACAAGGTAATTTGTATTAGTTATATTTCTAGAATATATTACTAACGTACAAGCTTATTAAATGATTGGTTTGTAATAAGATAGATGAAAACAATAAATAGACACTTCGCATAAATTAAAGATAATGTTGTGTCATTCTCTTTTTGATGAATTTGATTGCTTCAGTAATATGTCGTTCTATTGTTTTCTCGCTTATAGATAATAGCGTAGAAATTTCGTGGTGAGTAAGGTTTTTCTCTCTGCTGAGTTTAAAAACCTCTTTTTGGCGGATAGGAAGTTCTTCGATAAGTTTATCGATAAATAATTTTAAGTCGTTTACTTCAATATCATCTTCTATTTCATACGACTGGCTTACTCCCTTTAATACAGTCATTTTGTAGTTTACCTCATTAAAGTTTCGTCTAAACTTATTGAATATTAAATTGCGAGTGATAATGAATAAAAAGCCTTTCAGTGGTTTATCGGTATCTAAAATATGGCGTGCCTCCCAAAATTTGACGAATACTTCCTGCACCACCTCTTCCGCTTCTGAGGGTGATGAAATGTATAAGCGAGTGAAATTGAAAACTAGTGACCAGTATTTATGGTATATAATTCTAAATGCCGATTCACATCCCGCTTTTAATTGTGTTACTAAGTCGTGCTCTATCATGTGTTTTATCAACAGCAAACTTAGATAAAAAAACCGAAATGTAAATCATATGATGGGGAAAAGTTTCTATTTGAAATATATAGTATTTAGACTCATTACTGTGATGAATTTCAAGATTGATTGAATGGTTTAAGTAATGAGTCTATTAAGTGATATTATATTTGCCAAATATCCTTAGGTGCTTCTGCTGCTTGATTGTTGAATGTGCCATTTAGTTTTTCGCCTTCTTTAGGATTCAGTTCTAAAGCCTTTTGCATATCGGCAATAGAGCCATCTTTATCATCAGTCATAAGTTTGGCGCGGCCACGTTCTTCATATGCTTTGCCAAAATTAGGATTCAACTCAATAGCATCGTCAAGCAGTTCAATGGCTTCAGTTGCTTTTTCTTGTTTAATAAATAGTTGGCCTAGATATAAGAAAGCTTGTTCATTAAAAGGGTTCAATTCGATGATATGACGATAATCAGATTCAGCAGCTTCATTATCTCCAGCAGCTTCTTTCAGTTTTCCACGAAGTAATAGAGCCGCTTCATCATCTTCTTGAATGTTTAAAATAGCCTCTATATCTTCGGCAACCTCTTTCTGTTGATTCATGGTTAATAATATTTCTGCACGCAATAGTCGAGCTTCAATATAATCTTCTTTTAAGACAATAGCTTTTGTTAGGTTGGCAATAGCCATAATGTCATTTTGCAATTCGTGCATGGCTTTACCTAAAAGAAAATGTGCAGCTGGACTTTCATTATCTAATGTTACAGCTTTTTCTGCCACTTCTTTCATTTCAGCATAATTGTTTTCCATAAAACAAACATGTGCCAATACCAAATAAGAATTGAGATGATTGGGCTCTAGTATAATCATACGATGAAGTACTTCGTAGGCAGCTGTTGTGTTGTGCATCTGAATATATAAATCGCTTAGATAGTTCATCGTTTCAAAATCCTCTTCTAATTGCAAGGCTTCATTAAAACACTTCACTGCATAATCGGCACGACCCATTCGTTGAGCTCGCAAGCCATCATATTTAAATATCTCGAAGTTTTTTTGATCTGCTTTTTGTTTATTGCTTTCTGAGTTTCCTCCAAATAGCGATTTAAAGAAATTTGCCATGATACGATATTCAATTTTGTTGATTATAGTTGCAAATGTATATAAAATGTAGAAGTGTTACAATGATAGTTGACAAAAGCCGTCTTTCATTATCAATTTCTCCTCGTCTAAAAGATGTTTTAGTGTAGTGGAAATTTGTTCTTTGTTGAAGGGCAACTGTTGAGCAATATCGGCTGGTGTAAGAGGTTTAGAGCCGGCAAGTGCTAAGATTCTATCTTTAATTGTTTCATAATCGGTGTCAGATAGAGATACTTTGCGCTTCTTTTCCAAGCAAATATCACATTGTCCACATTCATGTTCGTTCTTCTCGCCAAAGTAATTGAGCAATATTCGACTTCTGCAAGCATTTTCTGATGTAGCATACTCTATCATGGCCTCGATTCGAGTTTCGTATCTCTCTTTTCTTTCTTCATATACACTTTTGGGTATATGCAGGCGTTCTAGTTCTACTCTTTCGCGCGTGTATATTATATAAGGAGTTTTTCGTTGTGGAATATAGTCAATGATACGTCGTTTAGATAATGCTATAAGAATATTGTATATCTGTTGGCGAGTCAATCCACTTCTAATAGACAAAGCGGCTTCACTTATGTAAGTATATTCGGTAAACAATCCCGTATAACCACGAAGAATGACTTGCAACAATGTTTCAATCTCTTTGCTTTCTTCTCTTAGTCGATACAGTTCGTCACGGCGAATTAAGAATAAAATACGCGAAGCATTGTCCTGCTCGTCGGTATATTCTAGATAGCCTGCTTGTGTGATTAGCTTTAACGCATTGTGAGCTTGAACAGGGAAATGCTTGAATGTACGACAAAACTCCTCTAAGTTGAACACCTTAATGCAGTCTTGACCATCACCCATTGCCATTTGATAGTAATACTGCACATGTTCGTATACTTTCTTAATGTAATCTTTGTCGGGGAATGTGTCGGGAATACGTTTGTGAAGAGTGACTTTATCTGCTTTAGAATAGAGAATCACAGCAAAAGCTTTGTTGCCATCGCGTCCTGCACGTCCTGCTTCCTGAAAATATGCTTCGGGAGAATCGGGTAAGTCGATATGAACGACTACACGCACGTCTGGTTTGTCTATGCCCATGCCAAAAGCATTGGTTGCCACCATTACTCTACATTCATCCTCCTGCCATGCTTTTTGTCGCTTATCCTTTACTGCATTGTCTAGCCCTGCGTGATAAAAATCAGCTGTAATACCTTCGCTTACTATAAACTCAGTAATCTCTTTGGCGCGTCGTCTACTGCGAACATATACAATAGAACTTCCTTGCACTCGGTTTAAAATATGAATTAGTTCTGCAAGTTTATTATCTGTAGCTCTTACAATATAAGCCAAATTCTTGCGCTCAAAGCTCATGCGAAATACATTCTCTTCGGCAAATTCTAGTCGCTTTTGAATGTCTACCACTACTTCGGGAGTAGCTGTGGCTGTAAGTGCCAATACAGGTACGCCAGGCAGATGTTTTCTAATTTCAGCAATGTTGAGATAAGCAGGGCGAAAGTCGTATCCCCATTGGGATATACAGTGGCTTTCGTCAATAGTTATCATATTGACTTTTATAGAGCGAAGTTTGGTTAAGAATATTTCTGTATTGAGGCGTTCGGGAGATATGTATAAGAACTTATAATTACCAAAAATGCAATTCTCCAAAGCAATGATGATTTCTTGGCGACTCATACCCGAGTAAATGGCAATGGCCTTAATTCCACGATCGCGAAGATTGCGAACTTGGTCTTTCATTAAAGCGATAAGAGGGGTTATGACAATGCATAATCCCTCCTGTGCCATAGCAGGAACTTGAAAAGTAATAGACTTACCTCCACCTGTAGGCATCAATCCCAAGGTGTCTTTTCCTGCTCCTATACTTTGGATGATCTCTTCCTGTATTCCACGGAATTGATCATATCCCCAATACTGTTTGAGTATCTCGTGATAGCTCATTCAATCGGCTTAATATCTTCTATTTGTAGTTGTACTTCACCACGCTTATGCGTGTTCTCTTCTATTGTATAGCAAATATCGAACGAACGCTTTGTTTTTATATATCGCACATGCGAACTCTGTCCGAAGGCAATGCCGTTCATTACATTGTTTGATTTATTGTCTACCAATTCTAGCTTGATGTGTTCTTGATCTCTACCCACTACCTTACTTGTGCCATAATCATAAACATGATGTGTGCAAAATATAGGCTTTGGGTTGTCGGGGCCAAACGGGTTGAAGCGTTTTAATTCGTTACAGAATTTGGATGTAATGTCTCTAAAATCAATTTCTGCTTCTACATCAATCACCGAGCTAGTTTGCTCGGGTAGTATGTTTTGAGAAACAAACTCTTCAAAACGTTTAGTGAATGCCGGTACATTTTCTGCTTTCATAGATAAACCGGCAGCATATGTGTGGCCACCAAAGTTTTCGAGCAAATCGCGACAATATTCAATCGCTTTGTATACATCAAAACCCGATACTGAACGAGCCGATCCGGTTGCCATATCATCGGTGCGAGTAAGTACTACCGCTGGACGATAGAATACCTCTGTAAGTCGAGAAGCCACAATTCCTATAACACCTTTGTGCCATTCTTCATTATAAAGAACAATAGAACGCCTGTCAGAGAGTCCTGTAAGATTAGCTACAATCTGATTAGCCTCTTCAGTCATGCTCTTATCAAGATCTTTGCGTGTTTCGTTATATTGATTAATTTGATTGGCTTTCTCTAGAGCTGCAGAAAGATCTTTCTCTGTTAGTAAATCTACAGCTTCTTTCCCATTTTGTATACGACCTGAAGCATTGATGCGTGGCCCAATTTTGAAAACGATGTCACTCATTGTGATATCCTTTTCTGTTAAACCGCAGATGTCTATAATCGCTTTCATGCCAATGCTGGGATTGCTATTGAGTTGCTTTAATCCATGATAAGCTAATATGCGGTTTTCACCCATAATAGGCACAATATCTGAAGCAATGCTCACAGCCACTAAGTCTAACAAGGGGATGAGATGATGAAACTCAATATTATTACTAATAGCAAAAGCCTGCATAAACTTAAAACCAACACCGCAACCCGAAAGATGTGTATAAGGATAAGTGTTGTCCAAACGTTTTGCATTCAATATAGCTACTGCAGGGGGCAACACGTCGTCGGGCACGTGATGGTCGCAGATGATGAAATCGATGCCTTTCTCTTTAGCATATGCAATTTCATCTACAGCCTTTATTCCACAATCGAGCACAATAATAAGTGTTACACCACTCTCATTGGCATAATCAATACCTTGACGCGATACACCATAACCTTCGTTGTAGCGGTCGGGTACGTAATAATCGATGTTAGAATAAAACTGTTGAATAAACTTGTAGACAAGTGCTACGGCGGTAGTTCCGTCTACATCATAATCTCCATAAATTAAAATGCGTTCTTTTTTTCCCATAGCCCGATTCAATCGCTCAATTGCTATATCCATGTCTTTCATTAAGAATGGATCATGCAAATCGGGTAATTGCGGCCGAAAAAATTTCTTGGCTTCAATAGCCGTAGAAATGCCTCTTCGTGCCAGAAGATGTCCCAGAATAGGATTAAGTCCTAGTTCTTGAGCCAACAATTGGCTTGTTTCGGCTTGCTCGGGTGTAATGGGTAAATAATTCCATTTGTGATTCATTTTATATATTGTTTTTTCCTTTTTTCAGTCTCAGGTTGTCAAAAAGACATAGCATTTCAACAAGCTGTAAAAGTAAGCAAAAACAGTCAGTAATTTATAATAATAACTACTTTTATTTGGATGGTGTTGAAAAATAGTTATAAAGAAATAGGATGATATCAATAGAAGTATAAATGGTGCTTTATGAAAAAGTAAATGATATTAGAGTTTTTCTATATAAACATAGCTGTCCTTTCCATAATCTACTCGTTGTCAGGAATAATCAAGTTAGGGTATTTTAGTTGAATTCTTTTGCTTTTAGGGTGGAAAAAGTGTATCACTCTATCCAAGAAGCTGATAGAACGGATAGCCTTTTCTTGCTCTTTTACAGAAATGCCTACTGATTCTACCAAGGCAGGTTCCATAATTTGCCAGATATAGTTGAATGTAGGGTGATATGGATCGCGTTCTATTTCGGTTATGGCATGCTTATCTTCATTCTCATGTTTCAATATCTTATTAGCTATTTTTGTTACAAAACGACTTTCTTTTATTTCTCCATCTTTTTCTTTATCTATCTCAGCATATAGATTTTCGTATTGAAGTAGCATATCCGCCTTGGCCGTTTTAGAGGAAGCGTCAACATGAAGTGTCATCTGTTTTAATTGACCACTCTTTATTTCGATAGGCACAATAGGTGATACTAGTTGATTCATTTCGCGTAAATCAAACTCTCCTACATTTGCTTTAAGCACAAAGTGATCATTTAGCGAATCAATAGGTATCTCCCACACAACATTAAAATCTGCTTTACCCATCATTTTGCCTTCCATGCTGGCTATCATGTAAGGTTTAGCCGGATTGATAATGTTGGTGACGTTGGTAATTGTTCCTGTAAGGTCTTGTAGCAATAATGTGCCAGGTTCAGTTCCCTTTTTCGATAGCTCTTGATAGATAACGGTGAAATCCTTAACATCAATTACAGGAATATAAACAGCGATAGGTGCTTTTTGAAGATACGAGTATATCATTGGATACCATTTGTGGTGTGGTATCTTTGTTTTTTGATTCATAAAGTTCTCCAAAGTGATGTTGTCTATTGCCATGCTATTCATCTGCACTCTGTTCTCTTCGAGCAAAGCTTTGTAGTCGATGCCAAGCAATGCTATTTGGTCGATGGTAAGATGATTCCAACTCTTGTGTTTAGGGTCTACATATGAGAATTCCATTTTTGAATAAGGTGATGTGTAACTCACATTATCCAAAAACAAACTATCGTTAATCAGCTCAATCTTTTTCGCAGCAATATCATACAAACCCTTGTCTAAGGGGTACTTCACATTGATGGTAGAGAAATATGGCTTGGCCCAAGAAAATGATTGGTCTGTACAATTAAGGTAAATATCGCAAATAGAGAAACTTGTAGTGTCAAGCTTTAAGTGAATAACAGTATCTTTTTCATGGCTAGTATAACCAACCAATGCATTTGATATTGCAAATAGATCCAGTGAAAACTCCTTTGCAATGCCCGAAAGGCTATGATAAAGCTTGTGGGGAAGAATTAGTTTTGGTAACCCTTCTGCTTTATGTTTCACTTTCTTCTCTTTCTTCTTAGCAATGCTTACTATATTTACTTCAGGGTTTGATATTTCTATGGCGCTTACACCTAAATAATCTCCATTCCACTCTGCTTTATTGATTTCGAAATCGGTTAGCGAAAATGAATACTTGTTTCCATCTTTTTCGCTTATTGCTATTTGTGGAGTATCAATTGCCAAACTATCAAATGAGATATTTTTTACTTTATTCTTTTCAGCATAATTTAATCCTGCTATTGAAAGTAGTGGTGTAGTAAAACGTATATTCGATTTGCTTTTGGCAAAAAGGGTATCTTGTGGAATAAGCTTTATATCTTTCATACTCAATATTTCATTGGTAGTAGAGTAGCTCCCTTGCGAAATCATAAGTCTATATTCATCGCCTGGCAAACGATTATCGAATGATTGGAATGAAAATCCCATTTTGCCGTAACTAAATGAATATCCATCTTTGCTTTCGCTGTTTTCGCTAAGCAATAAATGGGTAGCATATGCATCAAAATCCTTCAGCTGATATTTCAATGCATTATCTATTATCACCACATTGGCTTTACTTATACAAAAATCATTGAGATAGAAATGAGTCATCATTGGGCTAAACATTTTCTCGAATATATGTTTAGAGTCTTTTTTAGGTTTATTCTTTTTCTTCTCTTTATCAGACTTTGCAATAAGGGTATATTCAATATTGGGCTGATTGATAACTAAAGAGTCAATTTCTATTCCATGTTTATAATTCATGCCTGTAAGCAATAGGCTTTTAAAGCTTCCGGCGAAATAATCTTTTTTAGACTTGTAGATGGGTTTAAAGATGATATCGTCAATCAATAGACTCTTGTTTGTAGAGCTTACTAACAATTCATTCACACTGATATAATGGTTGCTACTCTCCACTTCGCCCGATAAGCCCTTGATGTTAATCATGAAGTTTTGAGAAAATAAATATTGGCTATTGCTAGTCGAGGCAGAATCTACCACCAGGTCGTAAGCCTTGAAGGTAAGTTCATTCATCTTGAAATAATCTTTCGTTCTTTTAGTGTATAGTGTATACTGCATTCTAGCTTTATCAATATCTATTTCACCAACCGTTAAGCGATAGAATATAGGGGAAATAATATCGTAAATCGTTAGAGGAGATTCTAGCACATTGGAACTTCCTCCTGCATGAGGCTTTTCTTCTTTCTCACTCTTCTCTTCTGAAAGGTTGACGATATGAGAAGTTTCTATCTCGGGTTCAATAATGTTGAACGACCGAATGTGTAATGAATTTAATGCTTTATTGCGATTTAGCTGAATTCCGTTGATAGAAACTGTTTTTACAGAAGCATCCAAACTGTTCTCAGGATAACCCGGGTTTTTACGGTTAGACACTAAATCTATCTTCGAGATGTAAATAACTGAATCAGCCGTGTTGAGGCTTATACTATCGGTGCTAAGCGTAAAGTCATTGTTTGTGATAAGCTGTTGCGGTTGATTGGTGGTGAACCTGAAATTATCGCAAAATAGAGGTTTTCCATTTTCGTAGGTTTGCTCATTCATTAAAAATCCATATGCATCAAAACTTACGTTTTGTATGGAGTATATGATTGGTGACTGTGGATTAATGGCTGTAAACTGTATGCTGGCATTATCAAGATTGAGCTGATTAACACTAAGCTCTGTGATATAAGCCGATACCATTTGGTATAAGTTTTTGGTAGAAGCATGATGCTTTTTCTTTTTAGGATGAGCCAAGTCGTTGGTTTGATAGATATTTACGTTTGGTGTTTTAATTTGAAACGAAGTAAAATGCAATTTCTTGAAGTTATGTCTCCACGTTAAGTTCAATCCTTTAAAGTGAATCATATCAATAGAAAGATTCATGTAGGTGTTAGGCAAACTGTCTTTGGCTTGCCATTCGTTAAACACTGTAGAATCGGGCATAAGTTTCACGCCCTCAATTTTTAGTTCTCCATTCCAAAAACTGATAGATAGTTTTTTGTAAGATAAGTTATAGAAACCATTGCTCTCGGCAGCGGTACGTTCGATGAGTTTATGAGCTAGATAATTTTCTACCCACTGCGTGCGAAAGAAGACTATACCTACGAAAAGTATAATCAACGAGAGGATTATTAATCCTATATGTCGTTTCTTCTTCTTTGGCTTCTCGGCTTCCATATTGTTCGTTTTATGTTAAAACAACATTTTAACTGCTTTTGTTTGAGGCTAATATAGGCAACAAGAGAATATGTATTACCCTTTTCTTTGGCTATAGAAAACGTTAGTATGAGAGATGCGTGATAATTCTTCTATTCTCCCTTTATATATTCTCGATTGGCTTGTTTTAAAAAGATAAACGATAAAGAGAATTCTTAGAACATAACCTATGTTTATATAAACATAAGCTTTGTTTACGCAAATATAAGTTATGTTTTTACAAACAAAGCTTTTGTTTTAAGAATTTGCACCGTAAAACATTCTTTTTATACTGCTCTGTAAATAAAAAGTTAAGCAATATAACTTTTAATATAAGGCTTTGTTGACGTGATAATAATAGATAGGAGTAGGAACTATCAAGGATTGCTATGGGGTAAGTAGCATGCATTAGGTATAAACCAAAAGCTCTACTTGCAATTTATTTTAATGCAAGTAGAGCTTTCTATGTGTGTGGATAGTTTTTTTAGGCTAAGCTTTCTTCTTTCTTAAATCTTTTCCTTCGTAAGCGCAGATGGCTTCAATTCGTTCTTCACCCAATGGCTTTGATTCGTGCTTTTCTAAATCGAATAGCACCATAATAGAGGTGCAAATGCATTTTACCTCTTCGGTTTTGACATCAATAACTCGCTGCACTAGGTGAAAACTCTTGTTGCCAATCTCTGTTACTGCTGTTTGCACAGCTACATTGTCCGAACCAAATATCTGAGATACAAAGTTGGCTTCGATGTGAACAACAACTATTCCATCTTTTTCCCAATCTACATTGGGGCATACTTCAGCGAAATATTCAGTTTTTCCTAAATCATAAAAAGAAAAATATACCGTATTGTTGACATGACCAAATTTGTCTACATCATTGAAACGGAGTTGTATAGGTAATGTGTGGCGAAACTTGATTTCTTCCATTTTGTTTTTCTCTTAAACTTTGTTATTACGGGGCAAATGTAGTAATTTTGCAACTTAAACGTACAAAATATGAATCAAGAATTTATTGAAGATATAAAAAATGCTTGCAAAGTGATGTATGAGGGTGGTGTGATTCTTTATCCTACAGATACTGTTTGGGGGATTGGTTGTGATGCTACTAATGAAGAAGCTGTGCGTAAAGTCTATGAAATTAAACGTCGCGTAGATAGTAAAGCGATGCTTGTATTGGTTGATTCGCCTGTAAAGGTTGACTTTTATGTAAATGATGTGCCTGATGTGGCATGGGACTTGATTGAACTGGCAGACAAACCATTGACAATAATATATGAAGGAGCGCGCAACTTAGCTCCCAATTTGATTTCGGCCGATGGTAGTGTTGGGATTAGAGTGACAAGCGAGAAGTTCTCGCATCGGTTATGCCAACAGTTCAGAAAAGCGATTGTTTCCACTTCTGCAAACATCAGTGGCGAGCCTGGTGCGGCCTGTTTTGATGAAATAACCGATGAAATAAAATCGAGCGTTGACTATATTGTAAACTATCGTCAAGATGATCTGAGCAGACCAAAACCATCTAGTATTATCAAACTAGGAAAAGGTGGCGTAATCAACATAATCCGTCCTTAATACAAAAGGAATTTACACATAATAAAACTATGATAGAAGAAAAACCTTCGTTGCTACAACGCTTTATTCGTTGGCGCGAAAATAATATAAAGGAAAAGCAATTCATCTTAATGCTTAGTTTTGTAGTAGGGGTGCTTACTGCATATGCTGCTTTAATTTTGAAGTTCTTTATACATACGGTAAAAGATTTCTTGACAGATAACTTTGATACTACTGAGGCCAACTACCTTTACCTTGTTTATCCGGTAATTGGTATTTTCTTGTGTAGTTTGTTTGTACGCTATGTGGTGAAAGATGATATTAGTCATGGAGTGACAAAGATTCTCTATGCCATATCTCGCCGACAAGGCCGAATAAAGCGACACAATATGTGGTCGTCTACGGTTGGTAGTGCTATAACCATTGGTTTTGGTGGTTCGGTTGGAGCGGAAGCACCCATTGTGCTTACTGGGTCGGCCATTGGCTCCAATCTAGGTAGTATGTTCAAGATGGAACATCGCACATTAATGCTTCTGGTGGGCTGTGGAGCTGCCGGTGCTATTGGTGGTATCTTCAAAGCTCCTATTGCCGGTTTGGTATTTACTCTCGAAGTATTGATGCTCGACTTAACCATGTCGTCTTTATTGCCATTATTGATATCGGCAGTTACGGCTGCTACTATATCATATATAATGACTGGTACAGAAGCTATGTTTAAATTTCATTTAGATCAAGCTTTCGAGATGGAACGTGTGCCCTACGTTATCTTGTTAGGAATACTCTGTGGCTTGGTGTCGTTATACTTTACACGCGCAATCAACTCTATCGAAGGTGTATTTGGCAAATTGAATAATCCTTATAAGAAATTGATGCTAGGTGGTGTCATGCTAAGTGTACTGATTTTCCTTTTTCCGCCTTTGTATGGCGAGGGTTATGATACCATTGAGTTGCTGTTAAATGGAACCTCAAACGAAGAGTGGGACAGCGTGATGAATAACTCTTTGTTTTATGGCTACGGCAATCTGTTGCTGATTTATCTTGCCTTAATTGTTCTACTCAAAGTGTTTGCTACTAGTGCCACTAATGGTGGTGGTGGTTGTGGAGGTTTATTTGCTCCTTCACTTTATTTGGGATGTATCACTGGCTTTGTATTCTCGCATTTTAGTAATGATTTGAAGATTCTCTCATTCTTGCCCGAAAAAAACTTTGCTTTGATGGGAATGGCTGGGGTGATGAGTGGTGTGATGCATGCACCGCTAACGGGTGTATTTCTTATTGCTGAACTTACTGGAGGATATGATTTGTTTTTACCACTGATGATTGCTTCGGTAAGTGCATATCTCACTATCATAGTTTTTGAACCTCACAGTATTTACTCAATGCGATTGGCCAAGAAAGGGCAGCTGCTCACGCACAATAAAGACCGCTCGGTGCTTACTCTGATGTCGATGGATAATGTAGTAGAAAAGAACTTTGTGACGGTACATCCCGAAATGGACTTGGGTGAGCTTGTTAAATCTATTGCTTCGTCGCATCGTAATATCTTTCCGGTAACAGATAGTGCAGGCGTTTTGCTTGGTGTTGTTTTACTCGATGATATTCGAAATATTATGTTTCGTCAAGAACTATATCATCGTTTTACAGTTAATAAATTAATGACTTCGGTTCCAGCTAAGCTAATAGATAATGATAGCATGGAGAGGGTGATGCGTATATTTGATGAAACTCAAGCATGGAATCTGCCTGTGGTAGATGAAAAAGGAAAGTATCTTGGGTTTGTATCGAAGT
>CAMTOV010000036.1 GCA_947074235.1 uncultured Bacteroides sp.
TGCTAGCTTGTTGGGAGTACAACCCGAAGATTGTCTACTAATAGCCTCACACGGATGGGATATAGCAGGAGCAAGTCAAGTTGGTATGAAAACGGCATTTCTTCATCGAAATCAATATGCTTTGTACCCCCTTGCGCCTAAGCCGGACTTTTACGAGGTAGACCTAAAAGTGTTGGCAGATAAACTATGTTTGTTATAGCATAGCGTTTATTCCACCATATAAATCTTCACCTTTACTCGTAGCCACTTTCCTTTCCATTCAGCTTTTTGTACTCTACAGAAGAAAGCCTTACCGGCATCCATCAAGCGAGAGATGATTAAGTTGAGTTCTTGCGGTATCCACCCAATGCGTACATCACCAAGATATAAAGCGATGGCATGCTCATCATGCTCGTTCTTTGGGTCACGGAGCATGGTCAATATTGTATCTGCTAATAACAAAGGAGCTATCTCTTCTATTTTAGTGCAATAGCTTGTGCCTGCTACTACTACATCGAGCAAGAATATCTCTCGGGTGAAGGGCATCAATCCACTTCCATTGCCTTTGCTAATCAGTTCTAACAAGCCGGGTGATAAAGGTACAATCTGTTTCATAATTCAGTAAGTAAATTAAAGCGATCTTCGTATATTTCCTTCTCGTTTTTGAATTGCTCTATTCTTTCTTTCAATTGAGCCTTTTCGTTTTCAATCCACGCTTCATCTTTTAAGCATTCGCGATAAATGAATGGGAATGATTCTTCGAGTTGCGCAATCTCTTTCTTTATTTTCTCTATTTGAGTTTGTAGGCTTGCTACATATACGGTTACAGTATCAGTAGTAAACTGATTATCATCGTCGTCTATTTTATCTAAATCTATACGAAGTACAATGTTTTGCAGCATCTCTAAGTTTTGAGTATGATAGGCTGTTTGTACTTGGAGAAACAAGTCATTCATTTTATCCGATTGATAAGGATGCAAATCTGGATGAAGACGCTTGACCAATAAACGATAGAGTTCTTTTATCTCTTTTGCACGAACATCATCCATAAGAACAGCCTTTTGTGCCAATTCTAGTTGTTGTGCTTGCTGCTTTATCTGAGCATAGTATTCATTCATTTGCTTATTGACTTCCTTCTCTATTTTGGTGACATCAACACGTTCGGAACGGTTGACAGCGGCTTGTGCCAGTTGTACTTTTAGTTTCAAAGCAGATAGCTCTACCGACAAGCAAAAGAGTTCATAGTTGAGCTGTCCTACTGTATTGAGATAGAATACATAAAGCGTTTCTCGCTCGTCGTTGACCATAATCTCTTTTTGAGCATACAGGTCGGCATACTCTTTCCGCAATAGAGTGAGTTCTTCTCGTAGGCGAACACCTTCGGGAGTAAGACTAAGTTCATTCATTTTCATTAAAGAATTTAGATTGTGACTATAAAGATAGCAAATAGAACAACAAGAAAGGGTTATCGCATTAAGAAAATAAACTTACAACTGTAAAAAGCGAACTAAATCGGCCATACAGACATCGGCCTCAGCCTTAGTGCAAATAGTGCCGGGCATAGGAAATACAAAAACAGCTGCATGAAGCACTTCATCATATTCAGGATTGAATCCATAACGAGCACGAATCTTATCATTGAGCACTGCCGAAAGCAATGAATCTAGCGCATTCTTGTAAGTGAATATCAACAAACGAGGATGATATTTATCAATCTTTTCCATCAATCGTTTATATCCTTTACGGCACTCCACTTCTGTCAATGGCTTATACTCTCGCGGTATTTTAGAGATATGCGTCACGCCGCATCTATTTTGCAAGAGATAATCATCGGCAAACTCACCCAATGGGTATTTTAGAATACCGTAATCGTGCAGTTTCTTCCAGAAAGACTTGCCACGAGTGCCTTGGAAGTAGTGTCCTTTGACTACACTCTTCAAACTTGGAGTTTTACCTATAATGAGTATATCAATGCTTCCCTCTTTTGGAAGAATATCTGCTAAAGTCTCATAGGTTTTACCATCTACGGTAAGGGTTGTTTGATAGTTCATAAATCATTACCTAAAGCATTCTCTATCCAATCGAACAGTTCATTCAAATCATAATCGCCCATGTGAGGCCTATCCCAAGCCAATGCAAAATCAACGTCATATCCTTTGTTTTGCAAATAAGTAGCCAATATCACTTCAATAGCCAAACTGGTATTGTTGTCGATAGAGCCATATCTGATATGCCAATGGGAAGAGGTATTGCTGCCTGCTGCTCCAATATAATACATGGGATTCATCATTTTGATAATGTCACTATTCGCCAATGTTCCTTTATCGGGCGAGTAATCATAAGAGAATTGAGTGAAATGTTGGGCTGTGACTACCGCACTACCAAACAGATGGTTTTCGGGTGCATCCATATCAAAAGCATCGAAGGCGGGAGGCGTCTTCATTCTTTGCATGTGCTGTATATAAGGTTCAAAGTCGAGTGCAACAGCTTTTTTATCTTTAACTTGCAACCAAGATATACCCGACAAATCTTGCCCTGCATCAATCGCTTTTTGTGCAGAAGCCAATACATAAGAAACAACAAGTTCTTTGAAACTACCATTGCCTTGCTCGTCCAATAAAAGTAACTCACCCTTTTTATTTTGCAGATTGAGGCTATTCAAATAAATGGGGAATAGTGTTTTCAGTTGGTCGGAAGTCTTTATTTGCAATTCCGTCAACTCATTTGAAGTGTTGCCATTAGAATTTCCTCCATCCAAAAACCTCATCATACCTGCTTGATAGGTATTGATACCATTAAACTGCCATTCGTAGGCTGCATCGGCATGGTCGAGATTGGTTATGGGACAATAGGCCGAAGCCGCAAAGATATGATCGGGTTGATTGGCCGCACCAATTTCTTCTAAGTAAGGTTTATAATCACTACTATTGCCTGTAGCACCCAACAGTGTAGACATAGCACCTCCGGCACTTGTTCCATTGGATATGATTTTTTCTTTATCACCCGGTATATTACTTCCATTATATCGTAGATAGCATATTCCCGCTTTCAAGTCAACCAATCCGGCGGGGGCTTTACCCGTGTAAACGCCCTCGCTATTTTGCAGACTTCTGCCTCTTGCTCCGGCTGATACTACAACAAACCCTTTAGCCAATGCATAGTGAATGGCCGAACCTTGCTTCATATCGGCACCTGCAGGTGGTTGAGGCATGTGTTGTGGCTGTCCATTGCCTTGCCGTTGTCCAAAGACATTTCGTCTAGGCCCATTATTATTTAAAGTCATTGGTGCCGATGGCATATATCCCCCTACTCCATTGGGATAGAATATAGGAGCTGTATCCATACTATAATTCCCGATACTCTGACCTTGATAATAATCTTCGGGCACATAAATATTCAACCTTTGATATATGGTATCTACCGGGTTGGCTACATAGATAATATTTTCGAAAGCACGTACTTTATACTCTTTATTATTCAATGTAAAAGATTGAAGAGTATAATTATTAGAGTCAAAATCTAGTGAGTAAGTTTTTTGTTGAGCATTCATTTTTAATAAGCAAAACATTACAATTAAGCAAAGGAGTGAGAACTGCTTCATAATCATATTTTTTTTTGAAATTGTATAAACTATCATAACAAGCTAAACACTCGATTGTTGAATATGAAATTTATAAAACATACTACTAAAGAAATAGATTCCCAATATTTTCACGAACATTATAGCCTTCTATTTGTATAAAATAAAACAACAAATATTATTGATTATGATACGCACATTGGTAATTAACAAAGAGAATAATGAAGTAAATCAGATAGCTGCGGCTTGGTTGCAATCCTTCAATAAAGACTTGCTGGTTATTGCTACTGGCGAAGGAGAAAATTCCACAATCGATGCAGAAGTAGTAAAGGTAATGAATGATGTAAAAATACAATGGTCAAGCAATAATATACAAAAGATGGAGGATTGTATAAAATTGAATTGGGACTATATAATTATTATCAACCATAGCATTACCCCTAGAGACATTCGTTTTACTGGCAATGTGCTTCATTGGATTAACATGCAGTTGAACGAGATAATATCAAATCCTGATGATTCTAGTCTTTCAAATGATTATTATATAAACCTCCGTGATTCTTTGCGTTATCAGGTATTTCAAACTTACCTCACTTCAATAGGAGGAAAAGAAATGATTGGATCGGATAGTTGCGGAGTTGAGTGCGATTTATATTGAATTCATCATCAATGAAGCAAAAATTTATTAATCAACTTTTTACCGCTAACAATCAGCCTCCAATTATTGTTATAACTTTTAAGTCTAACTAAAAAAAATGAAAATGAAAACTAGATTCTTAAAACCTATCTTATTACTATTTATGTCATTAACTATTGGTATAAATATGGCGTCTGCTCAAATGGGTCCTGTGGTAAGCGTTTCAGAAACAGAGAACTCAATACCTACCGAAATTAAAAGTTTCATTAATAATTACTTTCCGGGTACTACCATGACCGAAATTCAACTTAAAACGATGGATGGTATCTACAAAATTGATTTGAGTAATGGATACGAACTGACGTTTTTATCATCCGGACAATGGTTAGAGATAGATGCACCCAAGGGAGCTTTAATTTCGACTGAGATAACAATTAATCTGCTACCCGCAGCTAGTGTAGAGCATTTAAGCCATAAAGGCATATTAAGCCGAGTAAATGAGCTAAACTACAATTCTAAAAATGGATATAAGGTAGAGATTGAAAAGTCTCAAGATAAAGAGAAGAGTTATTTCTTTGATTTAGAAGGTAAATCGATAAAAGCACCCGACCGAATGTATAAAAATAAAGGAGATAAAAAGAGAAAATAAATAGATTGCTCTATATTTGTATTGATTTAAAATGAAAAAGATAATTCTAATAACACTGTTTATTGTATCATTATTTACTTGGGGATGTAATTCGTCGAGTAATATTACTCGATATGTAGTAGCATCAACTTGTGTAGATTGCATAGGTGTTGGTCCGCAAAAGTGTATGCTAATAAAAAAAGGTGATGCACAAAATTGGAGTATGTTTTATAGCAAAATTAATGGATTTGATTATGAACCAGGATATGAATATGTGTTGGATGTAAAAGAGGAGAGAATTGAAAACCCTCCTGCTGATGGTTCATCGGTTTCATACACGCTGGTAAAACAGATATCAAAGATTGCTAAAACGGCCGAACCACCACATGTAGATACAGAATAGAATTATCCTCTTCTCAATTTATATTATTATATATGGCTGACAATTATATAGAAAAGCAATATGAGCAATATGAAGCTCGCAAAGCTGCTTGGCAAAAAGCCGGAAAACCGAGTGTAAAAAAAGCTGAGCCCAAGCAAGAAGAAGCTAAACGTAGAGTGTTTGTAACGGGTGGTGCGGCTGGCATTGGCAAAGCCATCGTTCAAGCCTTTTGTGATGATCACTGCTTGGTAGCGTTTTGCGATGTAAACGAGGCTTCGGGCAGAATGACTGCTATAGAAACGGGAGCCATGTTTTATCAAGTGGATGTGAGCAACCCAAAAGAGTTGGAAGATTGTATGCAGCAACTATTTGCCGAATGGGGTGATATAGATGTGATTGTAAACAATGTGGGTATTGGCAACTTTGCGCCAATCACAGATACCAGCGTCGAAGATTTTGATCATATTATTGCAGTGAACTTGCGTTCAGTATTTGTCACTTCACGCCAATTGGCCATACATCGCGAGTCGCTTGATACACCCAACCTTTATGGACGTATCATCAACATCAGCTCTACTAGATACTTGATGAGTGAAGCCGGCACTGAAGGATATGCAGCCTCAAAAGGAGGAGTTTCTTCATTGACTCATGCATTGGCATTATCGATGAGTAAATGGCATATCACAGCAAACTCTATTTCGCCGGGATGGATTGAGAATAATGAATATGATAAACTTCGAAAAGAGGATCATCTTCAACACCCTTCGCAGCGAGTGGGCAAACCCGAAGATATAGCCCGAGCTTGTGTCTTCTTATGTAAGCCCGATAATGATTTCATCAATGGCGAGAACATCACGATTGATGGAGGAATGACTAAAAAAATGATATATATTGAATAATAATTACCGCTCTTATCGCAATGATGATAAGGGCGGTTTTTTATTATATATCAATCTACGGTGATAACTATATCATTTTTGCATATAAACTGTTAACATTCTACAGATAGAATGTTAACAGTTATCGTGATAAATGTGTAGGTTTTGAATGACAAGTTTGTACAACTGATTATCAACCGATTATAATAGACTAAAAAAAAGTCCAAATCGTCATGTTACTGACAATTTGGACTTTCATTTATCTTATTGATATAGGCTAATAACCCATACGATTAATTGAAGTAGTATAGGAATGTAGCTATTCCGTCTAATGCCTTTTTAGGTTGGTCTTTAATTTCAATAGAAAATTTAATCTCAGCCTTAGCCACACCACGCAGGTTTTGCAAAGAATGTAGGTGAGTTACCAAACGTACGCTTTGACCTGACAGTACTGCTTGGCCAAACTTCATCTTGTCCATACCATAGTTCACCATCATCTTCAAGTTGTTTACCTGAATAATTTGGTTCCACATGTGTGGCAATAAAGATAAAGTTAGATATCCGTGAGCAATAGTGCTCTTGTATGGAGTTTCAACCTTTGCACGCTCCACATCCACATGAATCCATTGATGATCTAAAGTGGCGTCGGCAAATAGATTGATGCGCTCTTGGGTAACTTCCACATATTCGGAAATACCTATCTGTTGTCCAACTAATTGTTCAAACTCTTCGTAAGAATTAATAATTACTTTGCTCATTACTTATTGTGTTAATTTAGTATGAAAATCTTTTATTCGAGATGCAAAGTTATAAAATATTCACACATTACATAAAAGTGTGCAAAAATAATATATCAATAGACTCTTTTTATTAGATAGAAACTTGTAATTTTGCATTACCAAAAGCCAATAATACATGTTTCATCCTTTCAAACAGCATATCTCAACCGTTTCATTGCCCAGTAGATTCAACAATCCATTCTACTATACGGTTCATCCGTTGTGCGAGATTGCCGCAAAAGAGGTGCAAAACTATATAGAGACGTTGGATGTAAAAGAAGGGAAAATGTATGGGGTGTTGGTAGTTGAAACATCGAAAGGCGAACTTGGCTACTTAGCTGCTTTCTCGGGTTTATTAAATGGAATAAACAAGCATCCTTTTTTTGTTCCCCCTATCTACGATTTACTCTTGCCCGATGGGTATTTCAAGGAAGAAGAGTCTAATATATCGGCAATCAATGCTGAAATCAAAAATATACAAAGTTCGGCTATCTATCAAGAGGCTATTCGTGCTTTGAAAGAGGAAAAAGAGCAATATAGCTTATATAAGGAAAAGACGAAAACTCTGCTCAAAGAGGCAAAAATTGCTAGAGATGAGAAGCGCAAACAAGGACTAACCGACGAACAGCAAGCTGAGATGATTCGTGAAAGTCAGTTTATGAAGGCTCAATGCAAGCGGGAGGAAATAGCAAGAAAAGAGAGAGTTGAGGAAAAGCAATCGTGTCTAGACGAATGGAACAAAAAAGTTGAGCAACTAAAAAGCGAAAGAAAAAGACGCTCGGCAGAGCTGCAAGGCTGGTTGTTCGATCAATATACTTTACGCAACAATCGGGGTGAAACAAAATCTATGCGCAGTGTCTTTGAGGAGGTAGTAAGTAAGACTCCTCCTGGCGGAAGTGGCGAGTGCGCCGGGCCAAAGTTATTGCAATACGCCTATATTAATAAGCTGAGGCCTATAGTTATGGCAGAGTTTTGGTGGGGTGAATCACCGCAAAATGAAATACGCAAAGAGGGAGTATTTTATCCATCGTGCAACGAGAAATGCAAACCCATATTGAGTTTCATGCTACAAGGGCTGGCCGTTGATGAAAACCCGTTGGATAATAGTCCAAGCAAAATAGAAATAGAAGTGGTGTTTGAGGATGATTATCTAGTTGTAGTAAATAAACCCTCCGGTGTATTATCGGTGCCAGGCAAGCAAAGTCTATTCTCCATTTACCAATGGGCAAAAGAGAGATACCCCGATGCTGATGGGCCATTAGTGGTTCATCGCCTCGACATGGATACCTCAGGCTTACTGCTCATTGCCAAAACCAAAGAGATACATAAATCGCTTCAAGAACAATTCGCCAATAGAATCGTTTCTAAAAAATATATTGCTTTACTCGATGGTTATTTATCTTTAGATAAAGGTACTGTTTCGCTTCCACTTTGTTGCGACCCTACCGATAGGCCTCGACAAATGGTGAACTACGAATTGGGCAAAAGTGCCATCACCGAATATGAGGTTATTGAAAGAAGAGAGCAACTTACAAAAGTTAGGTTTACTCCACACACTGGTCGAACTCATCAACTGCGCATGCATGCAGCTCATCACAAAGGGCTCAACGCTCCTATAGTAGGCGATGCACTATATGGCAACAAGGCAGAACGGCTGTATCTGCATGCCGAAAAGCTTTCTTTTATTCATCCTATAAATAAAGAGTTAATTACTCTTGAGGTTAAAGCTAATTTCTAGGATGTTTCATTTATAATTGATTCCATATGCAAACAATTAAAAAGAGTCTTTGCCCCCAATGTAAGATTTCGAGTATGTATGTAAAAAACATGCAAGGCGAACGCTTATTGGTATATTTAACTAGAGAGGGTGAAATTATTCCTAAATATCCTGAATCATCGCTTGAGGGATATGATTTAACAGAGGTTTATTGTCTTGGTTGTTCATGGCATGGTAGCCCCAAAAGGCTCACAAGCCGTTAAATCCCTATTAAATTCTATCATTTTCAAAAAAAAGAAACTTTTTTCAAGAACATCTGAACAAATAATAATATCAAAGCGTTTATATTATGCAAATCAACCTGATGTACTTTGTGAGTATGTGAATATACACAAAAGTAATATCCTAATGCCTCCCCGGCATGGACAGGTAAGATTGCATAGTAGTTTTGTCGTGTTTTATTTTGTGTTTGTGTTGTGACGGTGCTGCGATGTGAATCGGGGTACCGTTTTTTGTTTCCCTTTATTTTGTTATTTACTCCGATTCTCTATAAATTTGTATAAACTAAAAGATAAATATGAATCAGGCTTCACGAATAGAGAAAGAAAAAAGAATTGTAGAACTCATGATTCGAATTTATTGTAAAAAGAAGGAAGGCAACGCTGAACTATGTGGTGAATGTAAAGAGTTACTTATATATGCGTTATCTAGGTTGAATAATTGTCCATTTGGTGAGGATAAAACTTCATGCAAGGATTGTAGCATTCATTGTTATAAACCAGAAATGCGTGATAAGATGAAAATAGTTATGCGTTATTCTGGTCCAAGGATGATTATCTACAGCCCGATAGAGTTCATCAAACATTATTTATAATTAAGCAAACAAAAACAAATATGAAAAAAGCCGTTATCATTGGTGCGTCATCAGGTATTGGTTACGAAGTAGCCAAAATACTTATCAATCAAGGATGGAACATCGGAGCAGCAGCTCGAAGAGAAGATAAACTTGAAGAATTAAAATCGCATGCATCTCAACAGGTTGTTATTCAATCTTTAGATGTGACAAAAGAGGATGCATCCAACAACCTTCAACTTCTTATTGACAAACTGGGCGGAATGGATTTGTTTCTTTTAAGTTCAGGCATCGGTTTTCAAAACATTACTCTTGATCCGACCGTGGAGATAAAGAGTGTTCAAACCAATGCAGATGGATTTGTAAGAATGACCACAGCTGCTTTTGATTATTTCAAAGAGCATGGTGGTGGCCACATTGCAGTGATTAGCTCTATTGCCGGAACAAAAGGATTGGGGGTAGCTCCGGCTTATTCGGCAACTAAAAGATTTCAAAACACATATATCGATGCATTGAATCAACTATCCAATATGCAAAAACTTAATATCAAGTTTACAGATATTCGCCCCGGTTTTGTAAAGACCAATCTATTGAATGATGGCAAACATTATCCTCTGTTAATGTCTCCTCAATTTGTAGCCAAAAAAATTGTTTCAGCCATTAATCGCAATAAAAGAGTAGCTATAATTGATTGGAGATATCGTATTTTGGTATTCTTTTGGCGATTGATTCCCCGTTGTATTTGGTGCAGACTTTCAATAAAAACATCATAAGTTTCAATATATCAACTTTTTATATTATATTTGTAATATGTGCACTTAGCACAAACCTGTTTTATATAAATCTAGTATTCACTTTAAATTAGAAGATTAGTATGAAAAAATTAGCTTTATTATTAACATTCGCTTTCGCAGTGGTTGCTTTAGGTCACGTGAATGCTCAAGAGCCTCAAGAACCTAAAAAAGAGAAAAAGGAACAATGCGAGAAAAAGCATGATAAAGAATGCGAAAAAGCAGAAAAGAAAGAATGCAAAAAGGATAAACCTGAATGTACTAAAGACAAACCTGATTGCAAGAAAGACAAATCTGAATGCAAAAAAGAGAAGAAAGAGTAATAGCTCTGTCTATTTATAAAAACAATGGTGATTAATACTCTTAATGAAGCATTAATCACCATTGTTTATTTATTAATATCGCTCTAATTTTGCTCAACAATATCGTTTAACTCTGGATGTCTTTGGAGCCATCTAACTGCAAAACTACAAGTAGCCTTAGGCTTAAGTCCATTCTCCAAAGCATAATTATAAGCAGCTGAAACTAAAGCGGCCGCAATTCCTTGTCCCTCTAAAGGGCGAGGCACAATTGTATGTATTATGTCCAAACTACCATTTAGTATTCGATATTGAGCAAAAGCCGTACGCCCTTCTATCTCAACTTTAAACATTCGTTGATCGGGCAAGTGGGTAATTTCGTAATCCATAAGCTTGTTATTTATTCAATTTAAAAAAACTTTTCAAGGTAGGAGCTATAAAGTCGAAACCAGCTTCCATCATCCTACTTGGGAATACGTGTTGTCCAGTGGTTAAAAAAGAGGCTCCTTTACCATATAATATATTAAAGAGAGAAGAAGGCACATGTATTGTAATCCATGCACCACTATACTTTGCCATAATACGAGTAAATAGATATTGAGAAACAGAATCAGGAGCTACCAAGTTGACGATACCTTGCAACTCAGGATGCTTAATAATAAACTCCATCGCTCTACAAACATCACGCACATCAATCCAAGGAAATGGCTGTGCGCCTTTACCTACAACAGTTGCTATCTTTATATGATTAATTGGTTTCATCATCTGTTGCAAAGCACCACCATCAGGTGATAAAACAATACCAAGTCTAGTTATCACCAAACGTACATCAGATGGACATTGACGTGCTTCTTGTTCCCAAGCATAACAAAGGTCTGCTAAGAAGCCTTCTCCTTTCTGTTCTGTATATTCATCGAAATCACCTTGATCGGGGTAATATCCTACAGCTGATATCGATATAAACAACTTTGGCTTTTGATTAGCGCCTTTAATTGCATTCACAATCTGACGAGTAACATGAATGCGACTATCCATTATCTCCTTCATATAATCGTCTGTCCAACGCTTATTGATGGGCGATCCGGCAAGATTGATAACAACATCGCAATGTTCAATAGTTTTAACCAACTCTCCGAAGAAGTCATCACGAAACAAAGGCCTACCCAATGCAATTGGTTGATGCCCCATTGCGGTAAAATAGTCTATTAAATGATTCCCGATAAAGCCACTAGCCCCACTTATAGCGATTTTCAACATAGTCAATACAATTAAAATATACTATCAAAACGAATTAAAAGGGGCAAAAGTTCTTTGACACTTTCAAAATGAACATTATCTTTGCGCTTAACCTCCAAAGCGGTTAATTACCAAACCATTATCATTACATATTTATCATCATGAAGTATCCATCACTTAGATATATCCTAACTATTATCACTTGTATTTCTGTAGGCCTCACTATCCCTATGCTTATTGGTAGCAGTTCAATTAAAGTAGAGCAACAAAGCATCAATCAAAGTATTAGCACAACAACTCCGCCTACAATTCCCGATAAACTAACCTTCGATAATGTATCTATAGATTTAAGAAGATACGACCGAAGAGAAAGAATAGACAGAGAGTTGATGGCATTTATGTTTATGCATTCTAGCACCTTACAGCTGATAAAGAAAGCTAATCGATACTTCCCAATCGTTGAGCCGATATTAAAAGAGAATGGTATTCCCGATGACTTTAAATATCTGATGGCTATTGAAAGTAATTTGAATGTGACGGCACGTTCTCCGGCAGGAGCTGCTGGACTTTGGCAAATTATGCCACAAACTGCACGTGAGTTAGGACTAGAAGTAAACGATCAGATAGACGAAAGATATAATGTAGAGAAATCTACTCGTGCAGCTTGCAAGTATTTAAAGAAAGCATACGCTAAGTTTGGCGACTGGATGTTGGTTTCAGCATCATACAATGCAGGACAAGCACGTATCTCTTCTCTATTGGAGAAGCAACAAGTGGAAGAGGCTATGGATTTGTTTATGGTGGAAGAGACATCACGCTATATGTTTAGAATACTTGCCGTGAAAGAAATATTCAACTCACCACGCAAGTTTGGATTTCAATTGAAGAGCGAACAACTTTATCCTGTCATCCCATATCATACCGAAACGGTGACTACTACCATCAATGATTTAAGCAACTATGCCAAGTCAAAAGGCATTACATACGCTCAGCTTCGCGACGCTAATCAATGGATGAGAGGACAAACCTTGCCAAACAAAAGCGGAAGACGATACATCATCAACATTCCTACACAAGAGGGAATGTACTATAATCCTAATAAAATAAAAGCTCATAATAAGAATTGGGTAATTGATTAATAATCTCTATTAAAAACAATACTATGGGACCAATTGAAGCGATAAAGCATTTTTTTCATAATGAGAAATTAAAACATAAGCTATACACGATAATATTTGAATCGGACACCAAGGCTGGTAAATTCTTCGATATACTCCTCATGTCTTGTATTATATTCAGTATCGTACTAGCTATTGTTGAGAGTATTGATGGATTATGGCCCGAACATACCCAGCTGTTTATTACCTTCGAATACATATTCACCGGTTTCTTTACCATTGAGTACTTAACTAGAATCTACTGTTCGCCCAAACCTACGAAGTATATTCTAAGTTTCTTTGGTATAGTCGATTTACTTGCCACCATACCATTATATTTAGCATTCTTCCTTCCAGGTGCTCGTTACCTATTGGTTATCCGTGCCTTTCGCATCATTCGCGTGTTTCGTATTTTCAAATTATTCAATTTTTGGTTGGAAGGCGAGTTATTATTAACCTCTCTACAGCGAAGCAGTAAGAAGATATTGGTATTCTTTGTATTTGTAGTGATATTGGTTATCTCTATCGGCACATTGATGTTTATGATTGAAGGCACACAAGAAGAAAGTCAGTTTAACAACATACCCAACAGCATTTACTGGGCTTGCGTTACGATGACAACTGTAGGCTATGGCGATATCACACCAGCCACAGCTATGGGTAAGTTTCTATCGGCTTGCGTTATGCTGATTGGTTATACCATCATAGCAGTGCCCACCGGCATTGTATCTGTATCGATGATGAAAGAGCAAAAGAAGTTTGACAAACTAAGATGCCCAAACTGCGGACAAACAGGACATGAAATTAATGCTCACTATTGCAATCATTGCGGACAAGAATTGCCATCTACAAAGGATGTCAAGTCTTAATACTACTGCTTTTCGGTGAGGTATTTCCAATATCTCACCGGCATATCCTGCTTGTGTTTCCTAAGATTTAATCTCTCTTTTATCGTAATTGATTTATAGTAGGTCTTCCACAACTCTTGAAACATCTTTTCATCTTTGTGCATCAAGCTTTCGTCAAGCATGCCCGTCACCAAGTGAGTCAGCTCCATCCGTTCGTTATCTGCAAATGATATCCGCAGCACCGTATTCAAATCGTAATAGTATCCACTGTTTCGCTTCATGTCGTAAATTACCCAACGCTGGTCGGCAAAGCGATCTTGAAAATGCTCTAACGTAAGTGGCAGAGCATTCATCTCAGGCTCGATAGCAGCAAAATACATTCCATCGGCTGCTTTCTGAAATCGAAGAAATTGAATAATGCGCAATCTCTCCCAGTTTACCTTTTTCCAAACTTTAGACACTTCAAGCACATCGGGGTCGCCAAAGTTCACCTCAATGCTTCGTGGTGCATCAATGGCTTTGCGAATGTAGCGCAAGAGTAGCATATCGACTTGCGGCAACTCTGATAGCCAGCACCAAGTAAGGGTTGTCAATGCCAATTTAGATAATTTCTTTTCCAGCCCGCGCCACACCCGACCAGCTTTCTCTTCATCGGTACATACCAGCACAAGCTCATTATAGAATAGTGGTCTCACATCACCTTCCTCCAAAAGCATATCGGGAAAACACTTGCGAGAGTAAGCATCGAACACTGCTGTGAGCAACCCTTCAAAACTCTTATCATACTCAAATATCACCATGGTTTAATCTTCAAAAAAGAGAGTCAGTTGATTATCGTCTACTTTCTTCTTATTGGGTTTTGGAAGAAATAGTTTGCGCACTCCCTGTGGAGTAAGCTCATGAACCGTATTCATGGGCAGTTCATTGCAAGTAATGAAGTATTGTGCTTTCTTCATCACTATACCAATCTTTTTTAGTTGATAGTAGCCCAGTTTAGAGTAGCGGCGAGAAGCCACAATCAGTCTAGCCGACTTCACCCCTATCCCCGGCACGCGAAGTATCATTTCATAATCGGCTTTATTCACATCTACCGGAAAGAACTCCGGATGACGCAGCGCCCAAGCCAGTTTAGGATCTATCTCTAAATCGAGATTGGGGAAAGCATCGTCTACTATCTCATCTACGTTAAACTGATAGAAGCGCATCAACCAATCGGCTTGATAAAGACGGTTTTCTCTGACGAGTGGCGGCTGCTTTGCCGGAAGTCGTTTGTCGTAAGTATTAACCGCCACATAGCCCGAATAGTAGACACGGCGCATGGTGGGCCTGTCATAAAGCGAGGATGAGAGAAACAAAATGTCCTTATCCGTCTCGGATGTTGCTCCCACTATCATCTGTGTGCTCTGCCCGGCAGGCACAAATCGAGGAGTATTTCTAAACTTCCTCCTGTCTTCTTTATTTTCGAGCACTCCTTGCTGAATAAAACTCATCGGTGCAAATACGCTTTTATGGTCTTTTTCTGGAGCTAGGTATTTCAAGTTTTCCTCTTTGGGAATTTCCACATTCACACTCAAACGATCGGCATATAGTCCGGCCTCTCGCACCAGTTCTTGGCTAGCTCCGGGTATGCTTTTCAGGTGAATATATCCATTGAATCGATGTATTTGTCGCAAGTCTTTTATCACTCTCACCAATCTTTCCATGGTATAGTCGGGGTTGCGCACCACACCCGAACTTAGGAAAAGTCCTTCGATGTAGTTGCGGCGATAAAACTCGATGGTCAAGTCCACCAACTCCGACACAGAGAATGTGGCACGAGGCAAATCATTGCTACGGCGATTGATGCAGTAACTACAATCGTAAATGCAATGATTGGTGAGCATTGTTTTGAGTAAAGAGATGCAACGCCCATCTTCCGAGAAGCTATGACAAATGCCCATACCTCCCACCGTATTGCCCAGCATTCCGGGCTTGTTGGAGCGCACCGTGCCGCTAGACGAGCACGAAACATCATACTTGGCAGATTCGGTAAGGATTTTCAATTTGGAAATTACATTCTCGTTCATAACAATCAATAGACTGGGTAAAGCGTTTCAGCTTGGTTTCACCGTGGTGAAACTAAAGTTTTATTGCAATGAAACCATTGTTTTATCACACATAAAACAACCTGTTTTGATATAGATATAACAATAACCATTACATTCTACAAATGTAAAAACAATAGTTTAAATGAGTAACGACTACAATATTAATAAACCCAAAGAGTTTGATTATATAAAAACATATAGCGAGTATGATGACTATGAAGAAAATGTAATAGTTTTGTAATACTTGTTTCACCACAACGTAACAAAAAAGGGCCTATTTTGCAATAGTAAAGAAATATAATTTATTTTTGCAGTAACTGCATACTAATTAAACAAATACAATGAACGATTATCGCATTTTAGTTGTAGACGATGAAGAAGACCTTTGCGAGATTCTCAAGTTTAATCTTGAAAATGAAGGTTATGAAGTAGACACTGCTCACTCAGCAGAAGAAGCATTGAAGCTTGATATTAGTAGCTATAATCTATTGCTTTTGGATGTAATGATGGGTGAGATATCTGGTTTCAAAATGGCAAACATCTTGAAAAAGGATAAAAAAACAGCAACAGTACCTATTATTTTCATCACAGCAAAAGATACTGAGAATGATACCGTCACTGGTTTTAATCTTGGTGCAGATGATTATATCTCAAAACCTTTTTCATTGCGCGAAGTGATAGCACGCGTCAAGGCTGTTATCCGTCGCACCGACAAAGAGGATAACGAAAAGAAGGTAGAACAAATATCATATCAATCGCTCACACTCGACATCAGTAAGAAGAAAGTAAGCATTGATGATGAAGAGGTGACACTTACCAAAAAAGAGTTTGAGATATTGCTTTTATTATTGCAGAACATGGGACGTGTATTTTCGCGCGAAGACATTCTGGCACGTGTGTGGAGCGATGAAGTGTATGTACTAGATCGCACGATTGATGTAAACATCACTCGCCTACGCAAAAAAATCGGTTCGTACGGAAAGCGCATCGTCACTCGCCTTGGATACGGTTATTGTTTTGAAACAGAGTAACAACATATATGAGCACACCTGATATACCTAAACACTTTATTTCATTCAGCCGAAAGCTGTTTTTATCGGTTATATCTTTATTTATCGCACTGGCACTGTGTTTTATATTCTATCAATATCATCGTGAGAAAGAATATAAAAGAGAGCTTCTTCATGGCCAACTTCAAAAGTACAACGCACTCTTAGAAGCAAATATCAATAACGATTACGATATACATAAAATTGAAAGTCTCATTCAAGGACAAGATATTGATAATTTGCGTGTCACTATTATCAATTTAAAAGGAGATGTTTTATATGACTCTTATCAGGGAGACTCTACGCTACTTGAAAATCATATTGGCCGACCTGAGATTGAAACAGCTTTAAAAAGTGGAAATGGATTCTCGGTAAGACGTACATCCGAGACTACCGGTATTCCCTATTTTTATTCTGCCACGCGTTATAAAGACCACATCATTCGCTCGGCATTGCCTTACAGCATCAAGCTGGTCAACAATTTAAAAGTCGATTATCATTTTCTTTGGTTTTCTATAGCACTCACCATTGTGTTACTCGCTTTATTCTTCCGCTTCACCAAAAAGTTAGGCACATCAATTAGTCGATTAAAGGAATTTGCCATGCAGGCAGATAGAGATGAAACCATTGATGAAGACTTAGAGTCTGAGTTCCCACACAATGAGTTGGGAGATATCTCTCAACACATCATTCAAATATATAAGCGCCTGCACGAAACCAAAGAGGCACTCTATATTGAGCGTGAGAAGCTTTTTAAACATCTACAAATCTCACACGAGGGATTGGGTATATTCACCAATGCCAAAAAAGAGATATTGGTAAACAACCTATTCACGCAGTACAGCAATCTTATCTCCGACTTTAATCTTGAAACATCCGAGGAGGTATTTGAGATTAAGGAGTTTAAAGAGATTAAAGATTTTATAAACAAAGCGCACACACGCACCAACGAAAAAGGTGAAAAAAGAATGTCTATCTCTATCAATAAAAACGGAAAGTTCTTTATTGTAGAGTGCATTATCTTTCAAGACATGAGCTTCGAAATCAGCATCAACGACATCACCCTCGAAGAAGAGCAGGTTAGACTAAAAAGACAGCTCACGCAAAACATTGCTCATGAGCTGAAAACCCCTGTTAGTAGCATTCAAGGGTACTTAGAAACAATAGTAAACAATGATAATATTCCACCAGAGAAAGTACAATCTTTTCTAGAAAGATGTTATGCACAAAGCAATAGACTAAGCCGGTTACTGCGCGATATATCTGTATTGACACGCATGGATGAAGCTGCCAATATGATTGATTTAGAAAACGTAGATATCACTATGTTGGTTTCTAATATTATAAACGAAGTATCTCTCGAACTAGAAGAAAAGCATGTCACAATCATAAATTCATTAAAAAAGGATATACATGTAAAAGGTAACTACTCTTTGTTGTATTCAATTTTTAGAAACTTAATGGACAATGCTATTGCCTATGCCGGCACTAAATTTCAAATAAACATCAATTGTTTCCGCGAAGATGAAAAGTTTTACTACTTTAGCTTCGCCGATACGGGCGTAGGTGTAGCTCCCGAACATTTGAATCGCCTCTTCGAGCGTTTCTATCGGATAGATAAAGGACGCTCACGCAAGTTGGGAGGTACAGGATTGGGGCTGGCCATCGTAAAGAATGCGGTAATCATACATAAAGGTACTATCTCGGCCAAGAACAACTTGTCGGGAGGATTGGAGTTTGTGTTTACCATCGCTAAAGGGAAGATTAATGAGTAAAAGGTTAAACCTATATTTTATCATCATAGTATGCGTGTTTTGTTCTTGCAAAAAGGACAAAGCATTTGCTATAAATACCTATCAACTTACTACTGATACTATTACTGCATTTACGCTACCACCAATTCCAGCGATACTCACCACACCAGAGTCAAGAGCTGACTTCTTGGTGAACAACTACTGGAAAAACGTAAACTTTGCTGATAGCAATTACCTGCATCACAGTGATATCTTAGAGCAAGCATGGGTAGATTATTGTGACTTGCTCAACTATGTGCCGCTTGCCACTGCACAGCGAGCCATGCAAAACACCATTGAAGGTATCAACCAAGAGAAGAAAGTTTTAAAGCAAGTAGCAGAATTGGCTGAGAAGTATCTATATGATGCCAATTCTCCCATGCTAAATGAGGAGTATTACATTCCGGTATTACAAGGATTAGTGACTTCTCACATTCTCAATCAATCTGAAAAAGAGAGAGCGAAGAGACAATTGCAGCTATCGTTGAAGAATAGACTAGGCACACAAGCACTGGATTTTACTTATACATTATTATCGGGCAATAAAAGCACGCTTCATAATATTCAAGCTGATTATACATTGCTACTCTTCAACAACCCGGGTTGCCATACTTGCGCTGAAACCATAGAGCAACTTAAGTCTTCTCACCTCATCAATAGCCTTATTGAGAACAAACAACTAGCAGTTCTATCTATTTATCCAGATGAAGAAATAGACGAATGGAAGAAGTACCAATTTCATATTCCCTCTACTTGGATAAATGGTTACGATGCCACGCAAACCATACGAAAGGAAAATCGGTATGATTTAAAGGCTATTCCTACCTTGTATTTATTAGACAATAAAAAAAATGTAT
>CAMTOV010000037.1 GCA_947074235.1 uncultured Bacteroides sp.
CACTTCTACAACATGCCAATACTCCCTATATGGATAAGTTGGCTCGTTTGGGAAGAAATGGAAAGCTCATTACCGTAGCCGATGGATTTCATCCGGGAAGTGAAGTAGCCAACATGTCGGTTCTTGGATACAACCTTCCTAAAGTATACGAAGGTCGTGGCCCACTCGAAGCAGCTAGCATTGGGGTAGAATTACAACCCGGTGAAATGGCAATGCGCTGTAATATTATATGCATTGAAGGCGAGAACATCAAGAATCACTCTGCCGGGCATATTACTACTGAAGAGGCTGATGAACTAATCAAGTATTTGCAAGAGAATCTAGGCAACGATGTTGTGCGTTTCCATACTGGGGTACAATATCGACATCTTTTAGTAGTGAAAGGTGGAAATAAACATCTTGACTGCACTCCTCCACACGATGTTCCTTTGAAACCATTTGCACCATTGATGATTAAGCCTTTGGAAGAAGAAGCACAAACTACAGCCGATTTGCTAAACGATCTTATTCTAAAATCGCAAGAGTTATTAAAAGATCATCCTATCAACAAGAAGCGTATAGCCGAGGGTAAGGACCCTGCTAATAGCATTTGGCCATGGAGTCCTGGTTATCGCCCGCAAATGGACAAACTGAGTCAAACCTATCCTCAAATAAAAAAGGGAGCTGTAATATCGGCTGTCGATTTAATAAATGGTATAGGTAGATATGCGGGATTGCGCAACATTGATGTTGATGGAGCTACAGGCTTGTATAATACCAATTACGAAAACAAGGTAGCTGCTGCACTCGAAGCTTTAAAGACAGATGATTTTGTCTACTTGCACATCGAAGCTAGCGACGAAGCGGGACATGAAGGTGATATTGACTTAAAGATTCGCACCATCGAAAACTTGGACAGTCGCGCAGTAGGCCCTATTTATGAAGCTGTTAAAGAATGGGACGAACCCGTAGCCATTGCAGTATTGCCAGATCATCCTACTCCTTGTGAATTGCGTACACATACCAACGAACCTGTTCCTTTCATCATTTGGTATCCGGGCATTACTCCCGATGAAGTGACTGTTTATGATGAGTATTCAGCCTCTAATGGAAGTTACGGATTACTTAAAGAAGATGAGTTTATGAACGAATTTATGAATTGTAAATAATTAGACCAATGAAATACTATAGCACCAACCAACAAGCACCTATCGCTTCGCTCGAAGAAGCAGTAGTAAAAGGATTAGCTGCAGACAAAGGACTCTTTATGCCTGAGACTATCAAGGCTCTTCCTCAATCGTTTTATGACAACATTGAGAATCTATCTTTTCAAGAAATGGCATATCAAGTAGCTGATGCCTTCTTTGGCGAAGATGTTCCTGCAGAGACATTGAAACAAATTGTATATGACACCTTGAACTTTGATGTTCCTTTGGTTCATGTTAATGATAATATCTATTCACTTGAATTATTTCATGGCCCTACTCTTGCTTTCAAAGATGTAGGCGGTCGTTTTATGGCTCGCTTGCTTGGATATTTCATTCGCAAAGAAGGCAAAGATAAAGTGAATGTATTGGTAGCTACCTCTGGTGATACAGGTAGTGCCGTTGCCAATGGTTTCTTAGGTGTAGATGGTATCCACGTATATGTACTTTACCCAAAAGGTAAAGTGAGTGAAATTCAAGAGAAGCAATTTACTACTCTTGGTCAAAACATTACTGCCTTAGAGATTGATGGTACATTTGATGATTGTCAAGCATTGGTTAAATCGGCTTTCATGGATAAAGAGTTGAACGAGCATTTGCAATTGACAAGTGCCAACTCCATTAATGTAGCCCGATTCTTACCTCAAGCTTTCTATTACTTTTATGCATACGCACAACTAAAGAAACTAGGCAAGGCAGACGAAGCCGTGATTTGTGTACCAAGTGGCAACTTTGGTAACATCACAGCCGGACTGTTTGCTAAGCGTATGGGGTTGCCTATTAAGCGTTTTATTGCTGCCAATAACCGCAATGATATTTTCTTTCAATACTTACAAACAGGCGAATATAATCCTCGTCCATCTGTAGCGACAATTGCTAATGCGATGGATGTGGGTGACCCAAGCAACTTTGCTCGCGTGTTGGCACTGTACAATAACTCACACGAAGCTATTACTGCCGAAATCACTGGAACAACTTACACAGATGAACAAATTCGTGAAACTGTTAAGAGTGTTTATGATAAAACCGGCTATCTACTCGACCCTCATGGCGCTTGTGGTTATCGTGCTCTTCAAGAAGGATTATCTGCAAAAGAAAATGGAGTATTCTTAGAAACAGCACACCCCGCTAAGTTCTTAGACACAGTAGAAAGCATTGTTGGTGAGAAGGTGGAAATTCCTCTAAAACTACAAGAATTTATGAAAGGTGAGAAACAAAGTATTGACATGAGCAAAGAGTTTGCTGATTTCAAAGCATATCTTCTTTCATTATAAATAGAAGACAACTTAATAAAAAAATGGCATCAAAGTTTGAACCTTGATGCCATTTTTATTTATATCAATTCAATTTAGTATCACACCCTTTCTTAGAAAGAATAGTATGCACCAAATGTAAGATTAGCTCCAGAGAAGTCCAAGCCAAATCCTTTACCACCATTAGCATTATAAGCACCTTTTTGCCATCCTAAGAAACCTACCGAAGTAACTACACTTAGATTTTTCGACAATTTAACAGCTACACCAGGTGATAGACCGATTTGATATCCATCGTTATCTCCGAAAGCAACACCTACACATCCGTCAACAAAAAATGTTACAATATTTACTGTACAGAATTTGTAACGTGCATATGGAGAAATCATAAAAAGGTCATCAGATGTTTTCACATCATCAATTTTAACGCTTCTATTAGAGTATCCAACAGATGCAGCCAATGTCCAATTGCTATTTAAATCATAACCAACTTCAGGTAAAATTTTAAAAGAGTTGGTTTTAATACCATCATTGTTGTTGTGCCAAAAACCTAGTTGACCTCCAGCCCACCAGCCGCTATCCTGTGCACTAACTCCATTACCCATAAATAATACAGCAATAATTGCCATAACTAATACAATCTTTTTTTTCATAATCTTTTGTCAATAAATGTTGTTTGAAATTATTGTAATGTTACAAATTGTATGCTCCAATTGTAACAGGGCGCAAAATTAAATAATATTTTCGTAATTATCTATATTTTTTAAGTATTTCCAAATTTCACAAGTTGATGTGTAAACTAAAAACAAGCTTATTAAACTTCAGCATTCTACATCAAATAGGCTCTAAAATAATTAAAATCATGTATATACGCCTATTTATAATTTACACATCAACGCAAATTCTTCAATCAAGTTTTTAGTTGTTTCATTAACACTTAAACATAATTTATATATATTTGTAGTTCTATCTTTAGCACAAAAGAATCTTTATTTAAACTTTAATATCTAATTTATGAAACTAAGCACGTATTTTTGCAGCTTCCTATTGGCTATTTCGTTAACGTTAACGGCCGTTGCGCAACAAACACAATTAGAGAAACTGAATCGAGGCGCTATTGCCATAAAATCACCTTCGGGCGTTTTCCTTTCTTGGAGAAGCTTAGCCACAGATCATCGAGAGTTAGCTTTTGATATCTATCGAGATGGCACAAAAATTAATGACCTACCAATTAAAACTAAAACAAACTTTGTAGATACAGAGGGCACAACAAACTCCAATTATACCATTAAGGCTATCTTAAATAGTGAAGAGATTGAAACGACTTCAAATATTGAGGTATGGGCTGAACAATATAAAAAGATTCCATTGCAACGCCCTGCCGGTGGTATTACTCTACCCTACACAGTCAAAAACAACAATTCAACAGAAAGTTATCCCGATGGTCAACCTTACGACTATTCTCCCAACGACTGTAGCGTGGGTGACTTAGATGGTGATGGCGAATATGAGATTATAGTAAAATGGGATCCATCTAACTCGCGTGATAATTCTCATCGCGGATATACAGGAAATGTATATTTAGATGCTTACAAATTGGATGGTACGCGATTGTGGCGCATCGATTTAGGGCAAAACATTAGAGCAGGAGCTCATTATACACAATTTATGGTCTATGATTTTGATGGAGATGGCAAGGCTGAGGTAGCTTGCAAAACAGCTCCGGGAACTAAAGATGGATTAAGTAAGAATGTGTTAATGGGCAGTGATAGCCCCACAGTTGACTATAGATCAACAGGTAGCAATGCTGGAATAGTAATGAATGGTTCTGAGTATCTAACTATTTTCAACGGAGAGACAGGTGCAGAAATATCAACGGTGCCTTACACACCAGCTCGTGGCAGTTCGACTGGATGGGGAGACAACTATGGCAATCGCTCCGAACGATATTTAGCAGCGGTTGCTTATCTAGATGGTGTTAAGCCGAGTTTAGTAATGTGTAGAGGATATTATACAAGAACCACATTGGCAGCTTACGATTTTGATGGGAAGCAATTGGTATTAAAATGGCTACACGACTCTAACACGTCGGGAAAGGAAGCTTATGCGCAAGGCAATCATAACTTAGCAGTAGGCGATGTAGACGGTGACGGTTGTGACGAAATAGTATATGGTGCTTGTGTTATCAACAATGATGGATCTCTATTATATCGCACGGGCTATGGCCACGGAGATGCGATTCATTTTGGCGATTTAGACCCAGACATTGAAGGTCTTGAAGTCTTTACCCCACACGAAGAGAAGTCTTCAGCTTATGGTTTTGAAATGCATTCTGCAAAAACTGGAGAAGTTTTATTTGGTTTAAAAACCGGAACTGATGTTGGTAGAGGTATTGCAGCAGACATTGATGCCAACCACCGTGGACATGAGATGTGGGTATCCGGCTCACTATCTGATGGTACCAAGATTAATAACGTATACAATTGCAAAGGCGAAATAATTTCTACCAAACGTCCATCTGTAAACTTTAGAGTTTATTGGGATGGCGATTTACAAGATGAATTATTAGATGATGTCAAAATAGACAAATGGAATGGAAACGGGACAACTCGTCTGCTTACCCTATCCAATTACAGCAATGCTGCATCGTGCAATACTACCAAAGCCACACCAAACCTTAGCGCAGATATCTTAGGAGATTGGCGTGAAGAAGTTATTTTATGGGATTCGAATACAAGCTCCGATCTCCTTCTATTTAGTACAACAATTCCTTCAGACTATAAGGTAACTACACTTATGCACGATCATGTATATCGCATGGCAGTGGCTTGGCAAAATGTTGCCTACAACCAACCGCCACATTTAGGTTATTATCTGCCCGATATGATTTATGCATCGTTTACCAAGTTGAGCAATAGTGGTTCGCTAAACCAAGTTGTTGAACTAGGAGATCCTATTCAGCCAATCAAGTATAGTTGGAAAAATGCAGATGGTATTAAGATCGAAGGCCTGCCAAAAGATATATCAAGTAGCGTTGATTTGGATGAATCAGCCTTTACTATAGAAGGTTTTGCAAACCAAATTGGTACTTATACCTTTACTGTTAGCACAACAGGAAACGTTGATTTAGCTCAACTCACCGGCACCATCACAGTCATCGAACCAGTTGTACTACAAGATGTAGCTCATTACTCTTTTGATGAAACATTAGGTAGTACCGCATACAATACCGTTTATGGGGAGGCAACTGCTACCAACTTCCAACCCATTTGGGTGCAAGGAATCAAAAACAATGCACTTAGCCTTCCTGCTACACCCGATAATCGTAGATTAGAACAACCTTCTTACGCACAATTCGCTATGGGGACTAAATCATTTACTATTGAATGCTGGTTCCGCTCAAACGGTGCTTCCGGAGCCGATTGGTATATCTTCCATAAAGGTAGCCACAAGAAAGATGATTCCACCGGTGCAACTGGCAAGTGGATTGGCTTACAATATAAGAATGAGAAATTAGTATTTGGCATTGACGACGATGTCACAAAGAGCAATGTAGACGTTGCTGCATCTGAGTATTTCAATGGAAAGTGGAACCATCTGGTAGCTGTTCGCGATCGTAATACCCAAACTCTCAAAATGTATATAAACGGGCAACTTGCCGGTGAAGTTGCTGATAATACCGGAGATATTACCGAAAATGAAAACATAGTAATAGGCAATTGCAATGTCAACTTCAACACTCCATTTACAGGCGATATTGATGAATTAAGAATATATGAAGGAGCCATGAGCGCTGCAAAAGTAAAACAGCAATATGAACTCTATGCCTCTTCTACAGGAATAGAAGACACAACAACCAATGAGTCTTCTTGTTCGATTTATCCAACTATCTTGAAGGATCATTTTAATGTAATATTACCAGCTGATGCAAACGGACAAGTCACCGTTAGCCTTTACAACACTACCGGTCAATCAATCATGCAAGGTGTTTACCATGTTTCTCAGGGAGGCAAACTAGTTATTGGTGGATTTGAGCATTTAAACTCAGGCCACTATATCGTAAAGGTTGAAGTAAACAATAACTCATATCAACAAAAGCTGATTAAATAAAATTAGATAGCACTAAAAGCGTTCCTTTTAAAAAGGCTATTTCTTTTTCCATACGGATTAAGAAATGGCCTTTTAATTTATATATCACAATTAATCAAGACGCATATTTCACTCTTAAAAGCTTTCTGTACTAATATTTATCCTTATTTAGCCAATATTTACACAAAAATCTTTATTTAATTCAACATATTTGCAAAATCATTTTATTAACCATTAATTATTTAAACATGAGATTACACAAAATTACTCTTTTGGCAGCCCTTATTAGCTGCATCGCAAACGTTAGTATCTGGGCACAGAATACTGAACCTAATTTAGAGTTGGAATTCACAACATCCACATTCGGTGATTATTTCAAAACCTATTCTCCACTTGGATCTACACTTTCGTTAAGTTCGTCTTTTACTGAATTGAAAGGTAGCAGCGATGCTTATTATGTAGATATGTCCACAAGTGCGGGTTCAGACATTACAAAAGGCTATGTTAGCATTAAGAACAACGAGCTCACTATTGATAGTATTGCATTATACTTTTCAGGCAATGGCGCTGCGAAAACCGTAACACCAGCTGTTGTAGGATGGACTACTAGTTGCGGAACAACCAATGCGTCAGATGTAATTAATGCATCAATCACTCATAACTCAACTGCCGGAACTAAAGTATCGGCCGATTGGTATACCTATAAGTTTGATAAACAATCGGTAAAAGAACTACGCATTTATAGAAAAGCAAAAATCGCTGTAAATGGAGAAAGTGCTAAAGATTATGGAAGTGGAGAAACTATCCGTCTATGGGGTATCAAAGTATGGTTAAAACCAACCGCTCCAGCAATTGCTTCTTTTAAAGTAGGCGATGTAGAAGCTACAATCAATGGCAGCACTATTTCTACCGAGCTTCCATTTGGCACAGATTTATCTTCAATCACTCCAGTTGTTACATTAGGCGGAACAGCAACCAGCTATACTCCAACCGGAGCACAAGACTTTACTAATAGTGGTATTACTCCTATCGTTTATAAAGCGATTGATGGTGTAAATGCAGATGCAGAATACAATGTATCAATTACCGTTGCTCAATCAGCTAGTAACGATGCAGAAATCTCTTCACTTAGCTTGAGCGAAAAGAGCATTGAACCTGCTACTATCATGTTCGACACTATTTCTTATGCTACAAATGTTGCCACTTTACCATTAGCTATTACACCTAATGATGTTGCTGCCACTGTTACTGTTTCTACTGATGCTACTGCAAATGCTGTAGCAGGTGTTTACTCTACAACAGTCAACAATCCTGCACCAGGCGAAGACTTAGATGTAGTTGTTACTGTTACTCCACAAAGCGGCGCTGCAGATGCTGTAAGCTATACTTTAAAGATTCATCGTAAAGCTGCTAATATTGAAGCAGCCATCAATAGCATTACCATTACTTCACCTATCGGTACAACAAATACTTTAAGAAGTGAAACATTTGTTTTATCAAATGATATTTATGGAACAACATTATACCCTACTATCACAGCATCAATTAGTAATTTAGGAACATATAGTGTTGAACGTAACGGTGATACGGAAACAGTGACCTATTACGCAGAAGCTGATCCTACAAATCCTGCAGGAACATTCTCATTCACTTATATCCGTCAATCAGTGCTTGCGCTTACAGAAGATAAAGCATACGATGCAGTAAATCTAAGTGCAAGTGAAGAAACTTGGAACGCCATGGTAGGCAATTGCTATATTGGACAAGATGCAAGTGATAATCCTTATGCAGACTATGATGCAACAGGATGGGCTGCTAAAAACGAAAACAATTATTGGATGGGACTACGTCCAGCTACAGGTTCAACAGTAGCAAATATCCGCTATGTTACATATAGAGTATCAAATTGTACTCAAGTTGATGTATTGGCATTTAGCCGTTCGTCTTCAAATGGAACAAAACTTACAGTAACTGATGAAGCTGACAACTCTGTAGCTGGAACTCAATCTACAAGTGATATAAAAGTAATGAAGACACTTACTGTTGGTGAATTAGATGCTACAAAAACTTATCGCATTACTGTAGAAGGAACTAATGCAGGTGGAAACGGTGCATATGCACAACTTAAACTAAAAGCTGGCGATGCTGGTCCTGAAACAGGTATCGTTGATACTACAATCAGTGGTGTGACTTATTACAACGGCACTATCTACAATGCTAACCGTGTAGAATTGCAAGTTTACAACACAGTGGGTAATCTGGTTGCAAGCAGCATGGGTGATATTGATATGAGCAACATGAGCGCAGGTATATACATTGTACGCAGCTCAGCAGGCACATTGAAAATCGTAAAATAATAAAACTTACTTTTTTAGATAGAATAAGGCTCGACTAATGTCGAGCCTTATTTATTGAAGATTACTTAAGAAACAATTCCATATCTGTATTCACATCAGTAATGCCGCCTATGCCAAATTTATCTACCAACACATTCAATACGTTTGGAGATAAGAATGCAGGCAAGGTAGGACCCACATGAATATTCTTTATGCCAAGAGCAAGAAGAGCCAAGAACACAATAACCGCTTTTTGTTCATACCAAGCAATGTTGTATGCTATAGGCAGATCATTAACACTCTCCAAACCGAAGATTTCTTTTAGTTTAAGGGCTATCAAAACTAACGAATAACTATCATTACACTGTCCGGCATCCAACACACGAGGAATTCCACCGATATCGCCCAGAGGCAGTTTGTTATAACGATACTTAGCACAGCCAGCAGTTAAGATAATCGTATCTTTAGGAAGCGCTTCGGCAAACTCTGTATAATATTTACGAGATGACATGCGACCATCGCAACCAGCCATTACAAAGAACTTCTTGATAGCACCCGATTTCACAGCATCAACCACCTTATCGGCCAAGGCCACCACTTGTGCATGAGCAAATCCGCCCACAATTTCGCCCGTTTCTATTTCAGTTGGAGGCGGACATTTCTTAGCATGTTCTATGATTTCAGAGAAATCTTTCATCTTGCCCGGCTCTCTATCGGCAATATGTTTAAATCCGGTGAAGCCAACGATGCCTGTAGTATAAACCTTATCGGCATAGGTTGCACCTGCCAATGGAGGCACCAAACAGTTGGTTGTAAATAGTATCGGACCATTGAAAGTAGTAAACTCCTCTTTTTGTTTCCACCAAGCATTACCATAGTTGCCCACCAAGTTATCGTATTTCTTGAAAGCAGGATAGTAATGAGTAGGCAACATTTCACTATGCGTATAAACATCAACACCAGTCCCTTTAGTCTGTTCTAGCAAATCGTGCAAATCGTGCAAGTCATGACCCGATATCAAGATAGCAGGATTGTTGCGCACACCAATATTTACTTTCGTAATTTCAGGATTGCCATAGGTGGTAGTATTAGCCTTGTCGAGCAAAGACATTGTTTTCACACCATAGTCGCCCACACGCATCACCCAATGCACCAATTCTTCGGCACCTAAATCTTGAGTAGTTGCCACCAATGCATCTTGAATAAAGTCATAAATAGCCTCATCTTCAAAATCCAACTTTTCAGCATGTTCTGCATAAGCTGCCATTCCTTTTAATCCATAAGTGATGAGTTCGCGCAAAGAGCGGATATCTTCATCCGATGTATGCATTACTCCAACATCCTTTGCCTTTGCTTCCATATCCTCAACAGTATCAGCCGTCCAAGTTAGGCAGTCGCAATTAGGACATTGTTCATCACCTTTAGGCAAAGAGTCGCGTAGTGCAATCGCCTCTTTGATACGTTTCACAAATCGCTCTTTATCAAAGTTGGCATTAGTAATAGTCATAAACAAGGATTCTACAATAAAGTGATTCACCTTTAAATCAATTTTACTGCCCTGTTTACGCATATTTGCGGTGCGGTGAGAAATTCCTTTCAAGAGAAAGATTAATAAATCTTGCAGATTAGCCACATCGGGTTGTTTCCCGCAAACACCTCTCACTGTACAGCCTTTATTCATGGCCGTTTCTTGACATTGATAACAAAACATAATGGTTGCTTTTTAGTTGGTTAATTAATAGTCATAATCAATATTGAACAAAGAAAAAGCAGGGTTGTTTACTTTGAATAATATTATTTGATTATGATGAAAGAATTCGAACCCGTAAAAGGTCCTTTTGTGCTTAAAACAAGAATTGCCTATTCGCCTGGTAGTATAGTTAGCCAGCAAATTACCAAAAACGATGCCGGCAATATTACACTCTTTGCGTTTGATGAAGGACAACAATTGAGCGAACATACTGCTCCGTTTGATGCAGTGATACAAATTGTAGAAGGCAAAGCCGAAATACATTTAGGCGGAGTAGGATATCATTTAAAAGAAGGCGAAATGCTGATTATGCCGGCCAATGTGCCACATGCTGTTTATGCTACATCGCAATTCAAAATGCTTTTGATTATGATAAAAGGGTAAAACGATGCTGGAAGAGGATGATTAATAAATCAAGTCTTCCAGTTTTTTTGTATTCACTATTCTACCTTTTCCGTTTTCATAAGTTATTATTCCATCTCTTACCATTTCGGAAATAGCACGCGATAAGGATGGGCGCTCTACTGCAAAATATTCGGCAAGGGAGGCTACACTTCTACCCAAATCAAATTCGCCATTCTGTTCGCGCATCAATATATAATATACCAGTTTGGCCTTAATGCCTTTTTGAGCAAAGATCTTTAACCGTTCAGACATGTAGTTCATGCGATTGGCTGTAAAAGAGAGAAACCCTTGAAGAAAGCCCGTACATTTCATCATTTGTTTCATTACATTCTCTTTCAACACAAACAGTACTTCACAATCATCTAGAGCAATGATATCTACCGGAAGCTGATTATTGTTGGCAAAAAGAAAAGCCGGTGCCAATGGAGAAGGAGCTTTCATATTCTCCATGGGCAATGCTACACCGGTTGATGAAACAATCTCTGTTTTCACCTCTCCTTTTATTAGCATCATCAAATGATTTACCTCATCGCCATGATAACCGATATATTCACCACGCTTATATCGTTTGGCTACATACGGTATCTCGCACGATAGCTTCATTAACTCTTCCTCGCTCTTGCTTTTGCAAGACGAACAGAAAAACAAAAGTTCATGATTATTCATTAATTATGTAGTTGAATGTTTCTTAATGCAAAAGTATTAGATAAATAACACTCAAATGTAACAAATGTTACACTCCGAGTCTTTTTTAATCTGTTACTTTGCAGTCATATTTAAAGAAGAATAATTATGAAACGAAAAATAATAGTCATTGATGAGAATCTTTGCAATGGTTGCGGCAACTGCGTAGAAGGTTGTCACGAAGGAGCATTGCAAATGATTGATGGCAAAGCACGCATGGTGAGCGATTTGTATTGCGACGGCTTGGGTGCTTGCATTGGTGAATGTCCTGTAGGCGCTATCACAATTGAAGAGCGCGAAGCTTTGCCTTATGATGAAAATGCTGTGATGGGTCGCATCTCACCAAAAGGAGAGAAAACCATCCTTGCCCATTTGAAACATCTCAAAGATCATGATGAACTAGAACTGGTTCGACAAGGCATTGAATATATCAAGAAACATCAATTAAAAGTAGATTTAAGTATGCTAGAAGATAAAGCCCCACAAAAACCAAGTGGATGTCCGGGCAGCATGGCCCGCTCGTTTGCTGCCATCAAGCCAACCAATGCCCCTATAGGAGCAGCCGTTCAGAAAGCACCGTCAATGGTTAGTACACAATCAGAGTTAACACATTGGCCTATTCAGTTGCATTTACTCAACCCGCAAGCCGGATTCTTGGCTAATGAAGATTTATTGGTAGCAGCAGATTGTACAGCTTTCTCTTATCCTGATTTTCATAGTCGCTTCTTAAAGAACAAAAAATTGACCATTGCTTGCCCTAAGCTAGACAGCCACAAAGAGATATATGTAGAAAAGTTGGTTACAATGATAGATGTGGCGATGATTAATACACTTACTGTTATTATCATGGAAGTGCCTTGCTGCAATGGCCTGTTGCAACTAGCCATAAAAGCGCAAGAGAAAGCAATTCGCAAAGTGCCCATCAAGAAGATTGTAATCAGTTTAAGGGGCGAAATAGTAGAAGAAAGCTGGGTGTAAAATGCAAATGTTGTCAAGAGCAGTTTTACAGTAGTTTAACAATAATAGCCAACCTTAGCATCAAACTGACGCTTTGTTGAAAACGGACTGATGTTTTCAACAAAACATAGTGTAAAATCAATCAAAACATACTGACTTTTCAATCATAATACAGTGCGAAATAAGTGAAATGATACTGGGGAAAAGTAGCTCTACAAGACGTATAAAGTGGGTAGATAAAAAAATAAGGAGAAAACTGAGGTTTTCTCCTTATTGCATAGTTTAGCCGAAAGCTAATTCATGATTGATGCTGCGAATATAGGTATTATTTCTGAAAAAAGAGCACAATTTTCTACTCTGCAAAATGCAAATTCTTCAATTGCATGGCTGCGCCATCTTCCATTACACTAAAGCCATGTTTTTCGTAATAAGCTATATTTTTATGTTCATCTGGTGTAATGTTGACATACAAATAATCCTTATATTTTTCTTTTAAGCAATTCAAGAGAGTAGATGCAATGCCATAACCTTGATAATCGGGATGTACCAATAAGTAATGAAGGTAGGCCATCATGCAACCATCATCCAACGCTCTAATCAATCCTACTAATCTATCGCCATCCCAAGCAGATATTACTTGCGAAGAACCTCTCAATGCATTCACTACTTGTTGTGGGTACTTACCCGAAACCCACCCTACCGAAAGAAATAGTTCTTCTATCTCTTGGCATGAAAATTCTTTTGTTTCTTTATACTGTATCATCATATTTAAAGTTATTATTTGCGCCATTCAGCAGGCAGTGCACCAGTTACTCTTTTAAAAAACTTCACAAAGTAGGAAGGATCTTCAAATCCCAATAAATAGGATATTTCTTTCACCTTCAAACTAGAATAAAGAAGTTGCCGTTTAGCCTCAAGCGTAATCCGTGCATTAATTAACTTCAGTGGAGTAGATTGCGTACTTTCAATCACACTATTGGTTAGTGTTTTAGTAGAAACATGCAGAAAGTTGGCATACTCTTTTACCGTATGGCACTTCTTGTAATGCTCTTCTAGCAACTGACGAAAGCGTACAAAGGTGCGATTGGCTGCATTATTTATACAAAGAGGCATTCCTACGCCACGTTGTGCATTGCGTTGTATATAAATCAGAAACATCTTTATCAAATACTGCAAATAGTCGTGATAGGCAAATGCTCCAACATTGCCCAGCTCTGTTTTAATTTCATTAGAGATATAATGAAGTCTTAGAGCACTATCAGCCGTAATCGTATAATAGGGCACTGCATCAAAGGCATTAAACAAGTTGTATTTCAAAAATACATTCTCGCTACTTTGGTCGTCCGAAAGAAAGCTTTCATTAAAATGAATCATCACCCCTTCAAAGTGAGTGTTGCGTTCAAAATAATGAATCTGCCCGGGCGAAATAAAAAATAGAGTATTGTCTTTAATGGGGTATTCTTTAAAGTCAACATAGTGTACACCTTCTCCCTTCTGAAACCAGAGAATCTGGTAGTAACTATGCGTATGACCCAGATACGGTTCTATGAGGCATTCTTTAAAGAAGTCTTGCATATCTATGTATTCAAACTCTACATCACTAGAGATTGATTGCGACAAATCAAATTGTTTAAACTTCAACTCTTTATCCATTACTCATTTCTCTATTATCTTATTATTAGATGCAAATTTAGGAAGTAACCTCTGATATATATAGCATAAAAGATACTTTTAATGGTAAATTAAGGAAGACAAGAACAGCAAAGTATTTAAACTTCTCAAATTTGCCATTAGTTTTCTCATTTGCACATTGAGCTATGTAGCCTACCACCCTACCTTTGCAGCATAATTAAACAACCCAATTTTAGAATTAAAAAAGAAAAGATTATGAGTACAAAAGTAGAAGCGTATTTAGAGATTACAATGAAAATCAAAGAAGAAAACCTTAGTGCAGCAGCAGCGGTTTACAATAAATATCGTGCGCCATTCCTTGAAACAATTGAAGGAGCAGTAAGCAAACAATTGCTTCTTAGAAAAGAAGATGTACAGATTCTTCATGGTTTTACATCTGCAGAGAAAGCTGAAGCTTATCTAACATCGGATTTATTCAATACTGATGTAGTAGTTGAATTAAAGCCTTATTTCGAAGAAGCACCTTGTGTAAGAGTTTATTCAGTAGTTGGTTAAGATTAATAATAAGAAATGGTTTTGTTTTGAGGGTATCTTTCGAGATACCCTTTTTTTGTTGTCTATTATTATCTGAACACATATCACCCTTATCTGTTATCTTTAAGTAAACTCAACAAACAGCATTCATGGACATCGTTCATTATCTTATCCTTATTGCCGGCGGATTAGGTGGAGGCTTCATCAACATATTGATTGGTGGGGGCGGATTAATTATACTCCCTGTATATATGGGTGCCGGACTATCGGCTTCTATGGCAAATGGAACGAACCGTATAAATCTGCTGATGCAATACATCATTGCCACCATTAAGTTTTCACGCAATGGCAAAATGCCTTGGAAGCTTGTGTTAACACTTGGAGTGCCTACTGCCATCGGCACATTAGGAGGAGCCTTGCTAGCCACAAACATAAGCAACATGGTGCTGCATTTTGTTTTGCTTGCCATTATCATCTTTTCTATTATCTACATATCGCTCAACAAAAACATGAAGAGCAATAAGCGAAACTGTCCGCCTGTAGATACGCCCGTAAAAGTAAATTGGTTGACCTGGGGATTATTTCTTATAGCAGGAATATATGCTGGATTTATATCTGTAGCTATCGGCATGATTTGGTTTGCGCTGTGCAATTGGCGATTAAAATTGGGCTATGTGCGCATCACTGCCATCCGTATATTCTTAGGATTAGTCATTAGCTCCATAGCACTAACAGTCTTTGCTTTATCTGGCAAAATTAACCTGGTAGACGGATTGGTATTAGGCATTGGCAGTTCAACCGGAGCATATATTGCATCCGTATTGGCTATGAAACTCAACAAACGAGTTATCCGCGTTATCATGCTCATCATACTGGCTCTTGCTGGATGCTACATGCTATTCTTCAAGATATTGCATTGGCTATAGTTGCAGACATAAAAAAAATCACTCAGCATTAGAGTGATTTTTATATCAATAGGCCATATATACTAAATAATCGCCTTCGGCATGAATGGTTATTTCGCTACCCTCAGCCTCGTTGAGTGTACCTTGCCACCAATTAGTAAAATCATAAAGGGGATATTTTAATCCGTGACCTTGTATATTTTTGGCTCCAAAATTGAATATTGATACTTGTTGTCCTTTAGTGCTTGACAAAGTTTGTACTCCATGAAGTGGAATAAACACACCATAATCTGTAAACATTCGCACATTAATCTTTCTACGTATATATTCAACGAGCAGACTGATATTGCCTAGTGCATGATCGTCTCTTCCACCCGTAGCACCCAGCACAGCAATATTAATCATGCCCTGCTCTTCAAGATAATTCACCGCTTTTGTCAAATCATTGGTTTCCTGATCGGCCACCTGATGAAAGATATCTCTAAAACGCTCTTTGTTTTCGGGCGAGATAGAATCACCATCGCCAATAATCACGGTAGGGATAATATGATGACGCACCAATGCATTGGTAGCACCATCACAAGCTATCAAGAAAGGGGCTTCCTTTAATAGCTGCAACGGAATATCGGCATGTGGATAAGTACCGTTTGCCAATATCACTGCATCTATGTCGAACGATTTATTATTGAGCATTTAGCATTAGTTTACGCCATTTATAATAGCCAAAGATAGCGATTATGGCATATAGTCCGTACAAGAAAGAGGTAAAATACAATCCTTTGTAGATATAAAGTCCACAGCACACTACATCTACCACAATCCATACCCACCATTGTTCTATGTATTTGCGGGCCAGCATCCACATGCCTATGATACTTAATGCAGTAGTAAATGAGTCTAACCAAGGCACATCGCTATCGGTAAAGTGAATAAGTATCTCGGCAATACCTACCAAGGCAACTAAAAATATGACACAGACTGCAATCATATATTTCAATGGAAACTTTGTGATAGGAAGTTCTTTCGCGTCCTTATTTCGCTTGCCATACTTCCACATAAGCCATCCATAAACGGCGGCCAACAAATAGTAGATATTGATTCCGAAGTCGGCATAAAGTCCGGCATCATAGTAGACAAAGAGATAGATTGCAGGCATCACGATGCCTGCAATCCATAAATATATACTAGCGTGGTACTCTAACCAAAGGTAGATAAGCCCCACAACCGTTCCAATTATCTCGAGAGTTTCCATCAATTAAAAGCGAAGAGTTACGGTAGCAAGTACATTCGTTCCGGCCATTGGATAGAAACGAGGATCGGAAGAAAGCATAGCTGTTGTTTCTTTATCACCTTGTTGATAGATAGCCGCTGTTTGCGAGTAACCATTGGTTACATACTTCTTATTAAACAAGTTATAAACAGTAGCACCTACAGTTATGTTTTTTATTGATGGCAAGTTGAATGTATAGCTCGCACTCAAGTTACTTACACAGTAAGGATCGATAGAGTCTTCTTTATTACCGAAGTTATCTAGATATTGACGACTTACGTATTGAGTTTGCAAATAGGCTTGAAATCCTCCGAAGTTTACTCCAATATTGCTATTTGCCATAAATTTAGGAGAGAAAGCGATATGTGTATCACCAACTTCGATAGCTGTTTGAGTCCACATCTCTTCCCAGTTATTATCATAATCGCTTACATAGCCTACATAATCTTTAATTTTGTTTTTGCTCAATGTAGCATTCACATTCCAGTCTAACCAACGTGTAATCTTAACTCCGGCAGAAAGCTCAACACCCATACGATAACTATGTTTCACGTTTTCGGCCATAGGTTCGCCAATCTCGTTCAACTTTCCATTGAGCACCAATTGATCAATGTAGTTCATGTAATAGAAATTCACCCCGGCAGTGAAACGTTCGCTACGATAAGTATATCCTAACTCATAATCGTACATTTTTTCTGGTTTAGGAGGGCTATTAAAGAGTCCATCTGTATAATTATTGCGCGTTGGTTCTTTATTAACCAAAGCAAACGAAGCATAAGCAGAATGGTTAGCATTGATTTGCCAAAACAAACCGGCTTTAGGATTAAAGAAGTTGAAATGATCATTTACATTTAATAATTGATGTCTTTCTGGGCTGGCTGTCCAATCCCACTTATCATTAGTGCCATCAATGGTGTATTTAATATAACGATACTGCATATCAGCATAAGCATGTAGTCCACCAACAATCTGATAATTGGCTTTGGCATAGATATTCGCTTCTGTCTTTTTACCTGTATTGCGATAGTATTCATGATCGGGAGCAAGTGTTCCAATGTAGTTTTTCACCCATAGCACCTGACCGAAATGGTCGTTTGTATAATGATTAGCACCACCACCAATAGATGCAGCCCAACGATCTTTGTTATAATCGAAAGAGAAGATACCTCCACCAAAGTGGTTGTCTACAATCTTCTTACGAATCAAGTTTTGTTTCTTTATAAGATTTGTACCTTCCAACTCACCAGTAGCACTAAATACCGGTTCGTAATAAGGAGCTAAATCATATTCTTTTAAAGTACGTCCATTCTTATACTCTTGATAATAGCCATATCCCTTAGTATAATGAAGCGCAGCATTCAGTTGCCATCCATTACCCAAACGTTGGTTTAGCAACAATTGATAATGTGTTTGACGATAATAATCAATCTGATCATCATAGAAGCCAATCACATTTCCTTTATTCTCATTATCATCTTTAATCACTCCATTAGGATTGTAAGTGCGATCTTCTTCCATCTTCTTTAAACTGATACCATCCCAGGCATGATATGTTTTCTCGCGACCACCGAAAGTGATAAACTTCAAAGTGGTTGATTCGCCAAAATAAGAAGCTTGTGCAAAATAAGATTTCAAATCAGAAGAGGCACGATCGCGATAGCCGTCACTTCCGATATTTGATAAACGAGCATCAAACGCCCAATGATTGCCAAGCAAACCTGTTCCTACGCGCACTGTTTCCTTGTGCGAGTTGAACGATCCATATGAACCAGAAACTTCGGCATAAGGTTTAACAGAAGTGTTTTGAGTACGCATGTTGATACTTGCGCCAAATGCCCCCGAACCATTGGTTGAAGTTCCGGCGCCACGTTGCACTTGAATATCTTCGAGCGAAGAAAGAAGGTCGGGTGTATTCACCCAATAAACAGAGTGACTCTCAGAGTCGTTCATCGGAATACCATTGGCTGTGACATTAATACGACTTGCATCCGTACCACGCACACGAATTGAAGTGTAACCGATACCTGCACCTGCATCCGATGTAGTCAATACAGAAGGAGTGTTTAACAACAAAAACGGAAGGTCGAGCCCTGTGTTTTGCTTACTAATTTCGTCTTTTGTTACGTTGGTAAATGCCACGGGAGTTT